>JANQOL010000741.1 GCA_028289675.1 Pirellulaceae bacterium | reverse complement strand
AAGCAGCCAAGGCGTCGGCCATGGCGCCTCCCAGACCGCCTGTTCCGCCGATCACAACCGCCACGTCCGATGAAAGGTCGAAGAGCCCGTTCGCCATTGCAAATTCCCAAGATTTTCGAACCATCAAACTTGCCGTAAAGCATCCACAGAATGTCCACTTCTTCAAGGGCCTGCCCACCGAATCGGCCAATCCGCGTGGAATCCCGCCATCGATTCCCAGCATCACGCGGTCGTGCGGCCGCGCGGGGCTCCCGATTCGAAATTCACACCGTAACCGTCTGCCAAAGCCGGTCGGTGCCGAGCCGGCGAATTCGCGAGGCACCGGTTCGCCTGCACGGGTTTCTCCGCTATGTTCATCGCTGGCCAGATTAAGCAATCGCCGGCCTCAGCATGGGCAGTGTCTGACTGGCCAGGCGGTTACTTGTCAGCGATTTCCTGAAGGTAGGCTTGCAAAACGAGGGATAGAATGTCGGCACAAGAGAGACTCACAAAACTGGGGCTGGAATTGCCCCCGGCTCCGAAGCCCGTTGGCTTGTACAAGCCCATGGTGCTGGTGGGCAATGTCGCCTACCTGTCTGGGCATGGGCCGCTGAAAAGTGATGGCACGTTAATCTGCGGACGGCTCGGTGACGATCTGACGGTAGAGGCCGGCGCGGCCGCAGCGCGACAGACCGGATTGGCCATGTTATCCACCTTGCAATCCGCCTTGGGATCGCTGGATCGCGTGACCCGCGTCGTCAAGCTACTGGGGCTGGTTCGTTGCACCGACAGCTTTGAAAAACCGCCCGCCGTGATCGATGGCTGTAGTCAGTTGCTGGCAGACGTGTTCGGACCCGATCAGGGGATCGGCGCCCGCAGCGCGTTAGGGACGAACGCACTGCCTGGCGGAATAGCTGTGGAAATCGAAGGTATCTTTGAGATTGCCTAGTGGGAAAATGCCAGGTAGGGAACCTGCCTAACGAGTTGCTGTGTCGGACGGATATTTGATCCGGTTCTTGGCCATCTTGTGATCGATGGCCGAGGCCAGATCGATGTCCAACGCGTTGGCCAAGGACAAGACGTAGCAGGCCACGTCCGCCAGCTCATCACAGACTTGCTGCCGATCGTAGCCCGTCTGCTCGGACACCTGCTGCGAAGTCAGCCATTGGAAGTGTTCCATTAGCCCCCCCGCTTCAATGGCAATGGACATACTCAGGTTTTTCGCATTATGGAATTCCTGCCAACCTCGTTCCTCGACAAAGTCGCGCATCCACGCCTTGGCCTCGGCCAGTGTCGTCTTCGTGTCGTTGGTTTCGGAATCTGACGCGGATTGCATTGAATCAATGTCCATTGGCTCTTGGGGAGAGGGACTAGGGAGCCAGCCTACCCTGGCTCGCCAATCTGGGAACACACTGCTAACTTAATGAGAATTGGGCTTCCCGGATCAATGGGGGCTCAATCGATTTGCCCACCTACGATATCTGGAACATAGTGTTGCGCGGCTTCCGACAACAGCTGGGATCCGCGGCTTCCCAGATCGATTAACCCACTTTAGTTATATTTGGAGAGTTCGATGAGTGTTCTGGTAACCCATCCAGCGCCGGAGTTTAAAGCACAAGCCGTAATGGAAGATGGGTCATTCAAAGAAATCAGTCTCAGCGACTACAAAGGCAAGTACGTCTTGCTGTTCTTTTATCCGCTGGATTTTACGTTTGTTTGCCCCACGGAAATTATCGCTTTCTCGGACCGCTGCAGCGAGTTTGCCGAGTTGGGTGTGCAGTTGGTTGGCGTCAGCGTTGACAGCCATTTTTCTCACTTGGCATGGCGCAACACTCCACGCGATCAAGGTGGCTTGGGGAACATTGAGTACCCGTTGGTAGCGGACTTGAGCAAGCAAATCGCTCGCGACTACGACGTCCTAACCGGGGACACTGTTGCACTGCGCGGTCTGTTCTTGATCGACAAGGACGGCGTCGTGCAGCATCAGGTCGTCAACAACCTGCCCCTGGGGCGTAGCGTGGACGAAGCTTTGCGGATGGTACAAGCCCTGCAGTACTTC
>JANQOL010000731.1 GCA_028289675.1 Pirellulaceae bacterium | reverse complement strand
TCAGATAGGGTGGAGCCGCGGCGGCCGCATACAGCACGGGGCCGCCGAACGAACTCTCCGAACGACCTTCGCCTTCGGTCTTGGGAGTTTCCCAGAGTGTGTTGGTCGCAATTTCTTCGAGCGACTGAGGGTCGACGACTGAAGTGACTCCTCCACGCCCGAATACGTAGAGCTTGCCGCCGGCCACCAGCGGCGTAGCCCAGGTGCTACCCGCATCGATTCGCATCGGGGAGCCGGCCACACCGGATTCGACATCCAGCGGGTAAAGGGCTCCTACACGATTGACCAAGAACGCGGTTCCGTCGAAAACCGCGGGGCTACCAAAGCTGCAAGTTGCTTTTTTAGCCCGCCACGCGTAGTCGGCCGTCCAGCCTTGCTCGGCCTGTTTAATCTGAATCACTCCATTGGAAGCCGCGCCTTTTCCGGCACTTTCCTCGCCTCGACCATCGGACGCGCCGATCAAGAACTTCCCATCACCGATTGGGATAGGAGTGCACGAGGTGTTGTTGGAGATTCCGGAAAACTCCCACAACCGCTCGCCGGTTTCAGGTTGGTAGCCAACAATTTTTCCGCTGGCGCTGCATACCAGGTGCATGGCGTCCGCATTGACCGGAACCAATCTCGGCGTGCTCCAACTGGTGGCACCCGCGCCCTCGACCTTCCACACAGTTTCACCGGTGGCCTTGTCGACCGCTACCAGATAAGGCGATTCACTGCGTTCCACCCACACAAATAGCCGTTGTTCGTTTTGCTCAACGGATGCCGCCAGGCCATGCCGAGCACCGAGGGCTCCGTATTCGGCCACCAAGTCACGGGACCACAGTTTGTCTCCCGCCGGCGATATGGCTGTCAGCAGCCCGCCTTCGAAAAAGGTGTAGACTGCGGTTTGGTCGACGGCTGGCGTCGGCGCCGCCCGACTAACGTAGCTAGAATTCTTTTCTGGCGTTGGATTGACCAGATCTCGCTGCCAGAGCTTTTTGCCACTGGCCAGCGAGAACGCAGCTACGTGATACTTTTCTTTGTTTTCACCGCTGGTTGACGTCACGTAAACCTGGTCGCCAAACACGACGGGCGTCGATTGTCCGTAGCCGTCGATGGCGGCGCTCCAGGCCACGCTATCCGGCGACCACTGGATCGGCAAACTACCTTCGATTACCGAATGACCACCGTTTTGGAATGACACCCAGCGTTGGGATGGCGTGGTAGTTGGTGCTTGCGCCCAGACTGGCGTCGCGTTGCAACTGACAAACATCGCCAGCAAGACGCCAGTTGAACGCATTAGCTGCCAGGTTCGTGCCGGGATCCGAGTGCGCCCCGGCATGCAGCCGATCCGCACAACTTGACTGTCGCTCGTTTCGCTGCGGGCGAGGTGTTGCAACATGGCCGCAACCTTCACTGCTTCACAGCCGGAAATGACCGACCGATTAGCCTTCTGTGGCAGGTGACGCAGACAATGCCGCTGCCACAGAGAATGGAGGACGGCCACAGCCGCACCAATGGTGGCCAAAATAGTGCCATGAATCAGAAACAACTGAACAAACTCGAGCATTTGGATGATCCTTACTGAGCCAATTGACGATTGGCCTTTGAGCATGGTTTTTTGAGCTACAACCCGTGAATGTGATTCCAAGCGATGCACACAAGTGTCGCATTTTGCTTTTGGTGGTGCCGTTCTTCAACGTTGGTGGCTAGCAACTACCATCGTTGACGACGCAAAGCCAAAGGTTCAATTGCACTAGTTGCTACCAAGCGCCACCAGACGTTCGTGGCACCATTGGCTTCGCTCCTCGTCCGCCATGTCGATATACAGTTGTTGAATTCGGGCCAAGCAGCACTTGCAGGTGACTTGATTGATCTGCTCCACTGTCAACTTGCTGACGACCCAGTGCGCCTTGTCAAAGCGCTCCAAGCGGACCAGCAGTGATGCCAAACCAACTCGGAAATGAACATTGCCTGGTTCCAATTCCACCGCCCGCCACGCCAGGTTCTCGACGACCGATACACGCGAACCGCAACGTGAGGCATAGAAGCACATGTCATAGTGCACTTGCCCGGAATCAGGATCCACGGCGCTGGCTTGACGGCAGGTTTCCATGGCTAGATGAGGTTCATCGATCCCTTCCAGGCCCGCGGCAACCAGCAACAGTAGCTGCACGGATTCCTGGACGATCTGCCGCTGTGACAGATACAAGTCTCGCGCCAGGCGACGTTTGCCAATGACTGCGTAGCATTCGGCCAAGCAGATCTGCGAAAGTGGATGCATTGGAACCAGCAACGAAGCGGTTTCCAGTGCACTCACGGCGGACTTTGGCTTGCCCAAGTCTCGTAGGACGAGTCCCATGAGTTCCCAGGCTCGACCGTCGTTCTTGTCTCGGGTGACGGCGGCGGCGACGGCATGGAAGGCAGCATGGAGGTTGCCTGACGAGTAGCTGCGCCATCCCGGAACCTGAGATAATTTCGGCGTTAGATCCGGCAAGTGTCCCTGTTCTCGAGGAATTCTGAGGCTGGGCGCCACTGACGTCGACTTGGAATTCACAGTTTACTCCTTCCGAAAACTGCCGCGGTGTCCACAAGCTTCACCAAACGTCCGCCTAACGCGGACGTTTGGTGGTTAGTTCGAATACGAACTCATTAGGTCCCTCGCTGGTAACCTCCTCGCGCAAGTTGCTGGAATCGTTGTACCAGCCGGGAACCTGCACAGCGTCAATACGCCGTTTTCGCTCGGAGCGCAGGCGGTCGATGGCATCCTCGTCATCCATCTCGTATCCGCCGGTGTCGGTCGACTCGATTTCGATGCGGTGCGCGCCCACGCAAGGGCCATGCATGGCCTCGGCGGCAAAGGCGCCGTCCGTGATTTGCACCGAGGTCTTCTGTCCTGGCGTGTCCTCGAGAGGAACGAAACGAATCGTGCCGGCAGCCAATGGTGATCCGTCCAACGTGACGGAGCCAGACACCGCTGCTCTCGGCAACCCGTCGCCGCCACTGCAGCCAGCCAACAGCCCGCCGACTGCGCAAAGTCCAATCAAACGGGCTGCCATCTTCAGTTGTCTACTCGCCCCAATCACCAACCACTCTCCCATCGTTACGAGCGGCCAACCGATCCAGCGTTTCGGCGTCGATGCTATCCGTGATAAAGTGCACCGAGCCATCACCAAACACAAACTGTACACCGCCGACATGATCGCTCCGGAACGAGCGGACCCAGCCGCGGTCGAAGACTCCGTCATCCGCGATATCTCGGGGATTGAAGGCATACTCTGTGGTGCAGGCCGTTGACCCAGGGAAGGGATTGCACCAATAGGTGAAGGAATACCGCGGCTGACCTTGGCAGTCTCCAGAACTGAACTTGTAGTCCGGCAGGTTGTAGGCGGTCTCACCAACCAAGAATGTGTTCGACGTTCCATCGGTGACCGACGCCATCTTGGTTTTACGATCAACGGTGTCGGAGTAGACGATCATGCCATTCAAGCTAGGACGATCCGCACCAAGCCATGCCCAATATTGGTTGTAGTCCTGCGTGCCGACGTTCACGGCATAGGTTCCCGGGGCGCGTCCGGCGTCGCTGGAGCACGAAGGTACGACGCGTCGACGGCCATCCGAAGGGCAGTAGTAAAAGGGAATCTGCTGAGCCACGACCTGACGATTGAAGGGATCGCGATTTGTCCTGGTGAAGTCGTACAACTGGAACGAGTTGGAGAGTTCCATGTACGGCAAAATGGCCACAAACGCGCTACCGCCGCTAAGCGTGCTGTTGGAATTGACCCAGGGAAATTGGCGATAGGTGTCGTGGTAATTGTGGATCGCCAGACCCATCTGCTTGAGGTTGTTTTGACATTGCATCCGGCGGGCGGCCTCGCGAGCGGACTGCACTGCCGGCAGCAAGAGACCCACTAAAATGCCAATGATTGCGATAACAACGAGCAATTCGACGAGCGTGAATGCGGAACGTCCGCGAACAACAAGCCGCTGCATGGAGGTACTCCAAAGGAGAGAGGGATACGTTATTTCTCGCCCGTACTACACGTGCGGGTGAGTCATCGCGTTTCCTGGCTGGCTAGAGTAACTCCCGGGCGGAAGTTCGGCTCAGCGGCTGGCTGGGTTGTTGCAATTGAGATTCAATTTCAATAAACATAGCGAAATGAATCAACGTTGCAATGCCCAGGCAAAGAAAATTTGGATTTTCGGATCTGGGCCCGAGCACCGGGGCGTCCGGCGTACTTGACCTCAGGCGCTCAAGCGCCGACTGAGAAAAGAAATCACGCCAAACAGGGCAACGGCCAGGCCCGAATTGCAGACCGCTCTTCGTTCAGTGACCCCGCCCGCCTGCGTCCAGTGACCCCGCCCGCGTACGTCTACCAGGCAGTGCCGTAGCAAGCAGGATCGGTCAGTGCAGGTCGGTGAGGCAGTAGCTGACCAGTTGTCTCGCGTGCAGCTCCAAACGTGAAGAAGCCCCAAAGGCGAAGAAAGCCGCGGCCTACTGAACCGGTTCGGCGACGTCGACAGCTACCTTGCGAGGAGAGTCAATCTCCTTCAACTCGATGTCATCCTTGTAGGCATGCGCGTCCATCAGGGTGAAGCCCAGGAACAACGCGACAAAGATGAACGAGCTAAGGAAAAAGATCGCGTTCAGAGGCTTGTCGTGAATCATGTGCATGAAGAACAAGATCACCAGGCTTGCCTTGATCGTCGCGATGAACAGCGACAGGACTAGTTCAAAGTTTCCCAGATCAAACGTCGCTTGATAGACGGTCAAGATCGTCAGGAAGATCAACGCGAAGAACACGGCCAACAACTGCCATACGGGCATGGGGTGCGAGAATCCATGGTGTTCGCCATCACCGTGTGAGTGATTGTCAGCGGTGGTAGTGGAGGCATGTTCGGACATGATTGTGACTTATCGCTGATGGGTTCGCCGGAATTCGTCTCGTAAGTGTTGAAGTTCGCGCTAGCGGTACTGACCTAGGTAATCAGATACAGCAATGGGAACAGATAGATCCAAATCAAGTCCACCAAGTGCCAATACAGGCCCACGTAGTCGACCGGTCCGAAATACTCTTCGTTGAAATGGTCCTTGGTGGCTCGGACCAAAAGCCAAGTCAATACCACCATGCCGCCCAAGATGTGGATCGCATGCACGCCGGTCATACAGTAGTAGATGCTGAAGAACAGCCCGGCACCGCCGGCCTGATCGATCTCGGCCTCCCGAGGTGCCCCCGGAACTACCGGCCCATCTCCTTCGGTCGACACCAGCTTGCCTGGAGGAGCGCCATGACTGGCCTGGTCCTCGCTGTGCTCACCATCGGGTTCGTCCGAACTATGATCTCCAGAGTCTGAGTGGCCCTCGTCGGTCGCCGCATCATGATCATCGCCACCATCGGTCGTGTGGCCATCGTCTTCATGCGCGTCACCAGAGTGGTCGTCAGTCGCGTGCGCAGCAACCGAGTGGTCACCGCCATGCTCACCGGCTTCGGCACTCTCAAACGCGACGCCAATGAAGACTCCCAGAAAGTAGCACAAGGCGGTCACCAGCAGCGGACCAGCAATCTCACTGGTCTGCTTGTCTTTCTTGACCATCGCAAGTCCGTACCAGATCCCAAAGCCGATGACGCACAGGGCCGGTACGGCGCTCAGCACGTACAGCCAACTGGACAATCCGGCATGATGAGCCCCGGGCAAAAACTGAGACTCGTATGCGCCAGCGGGCAGCAAACCCAATTCCCACTTATGCGTGTACTCGATGGCCTTGACGCCCAGGAACATGGAGGCGCAGCCTAAGGTGATGGCCAGGCTGATCACCAGACCGGTTCGTTGTCTCAATTGGGCGCATCGCACGCCCCAAGCCATACTGAGACTGCTGAAAAGCAGTACACCCGTGTTGAATGCACCTAGGGTGGCATTCAAAAACTGGCTGGCAAACGTCCAGACCTCCGGATGCAGACTTCGATACAACGCGTAAGCGCAGAACATCCCGCTGAAAAACAGAACTTCCGTGACCAGGAACAGCCACATACCCAACTTGCCAGAATCAAATTGCTGTTCTGGGTCATCAAAGTGGTGTGCCAGGAATGGGAGGTGGTCGTGGTCGCCGTGGCCCCCATGTGCGTCATCGTGTGACATTTAACTCTAGCTCTTCGCAGGTTCAGGTTCAGATGTGGGTACCGACGGCGCCTCGGGTCGGACATACTCCCAACCACGTTCCTCGTCGCGATACTCCAGCGGCAAATAGTCGTAAGGGTCGTTCACCGCGGGTGGGTTCAAGAAGTTGTAGTAAGGTGGTGGGGAAGTGCATTGCCATTCTAACGTAGCTCCACCCCAAGGGTTTGGCGGTGCCTTGCGGCCTCGCATCAGAGAGTGAATTACCACGCCCAGGGCCACGAACAGTCCGAAGCCCAACAGGAAGGCGCCGTAGGTCGACCACTGGTGCAACTCTTGGAATTCCTCGACATACCGAGCGTAGCGGCGAGGCATCCCTCGGCTGCCAAGCACGAACTGTGGCAAAAAGGTTGCGTTGAAACCAATGAAAATCAGCAAGCACGAGATCTTGCCCCAAAACTCGCTAAACATCTTACCGGTCATCTTGGGCCACCAGTGGAAGACGCCGCCCAGGAAACCGACCAGGGTTCCGCCCACCATCACGTAGTGGAAGTGGGCAACCACAAAGTAAGTGTCGTGCAGGGGCCGGTCTGTTGACAGTGCTCCGAGCCACAGTCCCGTCAGTCCACCAATCGTGAACAGGAAAATGAACGACAGCGAGTAGCACATGGGCGTGTTCAGCTGCACTGTGCCCTTGTACATCGTCGCCAACCAGTTAAACACTTTGATCGCCGATGGAATCGACACGGTAAACGTCAATGCGCTGAAAATGATGGTCGTCACGTTGGCCATGCCACTAGTGAACATGTGGTGGCCCCACACCAGAAAACCGAACAAGGCAATGGCAATGGAGCTGTAAGCGATGAAGCGATAGCCAAAGATCGACTTGTGGCTGTGCACGCTCATCAGCTCGGAGATGATGCCCATCCCCGGCAGGATCATGATGTAAACCGCTGGGTGCGAATAGAACCAGAAAAAGTGCTGGTAGGTGACCGGGTCACCGTTGAATTGTGGGTCGAAGATACCAATCTTCAAGACTCGCTCGGCTGCCAGCAGCAGTACGGTGATACCCAGAACTGGCGTGGCCAGGACCTGAATGATCGATGTAGCGTAGGTGGCCCACAGAAACAGTGGCATCTTGAACCACGACATGCCCGGAGGACGCATGGTGTTGATGGTCACAATAAAGTTCAGTCCGGTAAAAATCGAACTGAAGCCCAAAATAAACACGCCCATCGTAGCGGCCACCACGGGCCCCGATGTGGTCGTACTGTACGGTGTGTAAAACGTCCAGCCTGTATCCAAACCGGTCCATAACATGGCGGACAAGAAGAAAATGGCTCCCGTGACCCACAGATAAAAACTGCCCAAGTTCAATCGTGGAAAGGCAACATCCTTGGCGCCCAGCATGATGGGAACCAAAAAGTTGCCCAGGGCGGCAGGCACGCTGGGGATGATGAACAAGAAGACCATGATGGCCCCGTGCAGCGTGAACACCTGGTTGTACTGCTGGTTGGTCAGGAACATCTTGCCTGGCGTCATCAGTTCGGCGCGAATGACGAGCGCCAAGATACCCGCGACAAAAAACGCGGACATGACGCCTATCAGGTACATCAGGCCAATTCGCTTGTGGTCGAGCGTCAACGCCCAACTCAAGAAGCCCTTGGAATTGATCAGGAAGTTGTCGCTGTCAGGTTGCGAGTAATTAGCGCTGGTAGCTGTCGCGCTCATCGCTATTTCCTTTGAGTCGGAGGAACCGGAACTTGCCGTTCCGGTCAAATAATGGTCGCTCTATGTCGTCGAAATAAACTTGATCTAGTTGTTGTCGCCAGCATCCCCGGAGGTGTCTGCCGCGGCTTCATCACCGGTTGTCGCATCGCCTGCTGTAGTGTCGCCGGTTCCTTCTTCGCTGGCGTCTTCTTCTGCAGCTTCCTCTTCATCAGCGTAACCCAGCGCCTGGGCTTCGTCCTGCGACAAATCGCCGTCTTGAACGGCTTCCAAGAAGGCATCGTCCTTCATCGCTTGCAGGAACGCCGTCAGAGCGATGATCTCGTTCTCCTTCAATTTACCTTGGAAGGAGGGCATTTGAGATGCATTTTGGTAGCCTTCTCGCATTTGCTCTTGGGGGTACAGTACTGACCGACGCACGTATTCTTCATCGAACTGCAAGGTTTCGCCCTTGGTGTTCTTGAAGGATTCGCCGTAGGTCTTGGCGAAACTGGGACCGACGATCTTCTTGTCGACTTCGACCGAGTGGCAAGACTTGCATCCTAAGCGCCCGTACAGCCAGTAGCCGTGGGCGACCGGGTGCGTGGGCGGTTTAGCCGCTTCAGCCAACCACGCTTCGTAACCGGCTTGGTCGTGCACAACCACGCCTTGACGCTTGATCATTTCACTGTGTTGGTCGCCGCAGTATTCGGCACAGAACAGATCGTAGCTGCCCTCCAGAATCGGTTGGAACCACATCACGGTAACTCGGCCCGGCACGACATCGGACTTGGCTCGAAATGCCGGAACGTAAAAGGCGTGCAAGACATCTTCTGAACGCATACGCAAGCGAATAGCGCGGTCCACAGGAATGTGCAACTCGGGATGGATGGCTCCGTTGGGATACTGGAAAGTCCAATCCCATTTTCGCGCTGTGACGTTGATGTCGATGGTGTCGGGCGGCGGAGTCATCATGTCCATATACCCATAAACACCGCGGGCAAAAATCCAGATCACAATCAAGGTGGGAATCACCGTCCAAGTGATCTCAAGCGCATTGTTGTGCAGCGCCCGCGAATCGCCCTTGTAGCCAGGACGCCGGCGGTACTGGATGCAGAACCAGCACATGGCCGCCACAATCAATACGAAGAATACCACCGAGATCCAGAAGATATACATGAAGAACGCGTCGGTTTCTTCGGCGAACGTAGACGCCTTGGGCGGGAACCAGAACGTCGCGTTCTTGTCAGCCAAAATCATCGGTATCGCTTGCAATGACATAAGTGTGACTCAGGAATTTCCATCAGTAGAAGTGGATGACGGTTCATCAGTACTGTAGGCGACCGCCGAGTCCTGGGCGGCTACCGCGTCGCCAGATTCCGCAGTATTCGTCTGGCTCTTCGATTCGTTGTTACGGGCCCGCTTCGAAAACCAAAAGGGAGCTGTGCAGCCCACCAGCAGCATGGAGAATGCGGCCGCTCCAAAGGCCATGATGCGTCGAGCACTGGCGGAATAGCGATTTGCATTGGGGTCGTACAAGTAGCAGAACTGGATAATCGCGTCTGCCAATGACATGGTCAGCTTGCCTTCTTTGGCCTCGCCGATAGCCAATTTCAGCTGGCTGGGCTCCACGCCCAACGACAGCAGCGTACGACACAATCTACCTTCAGAACTAACAAAGTAGGTGGCGGCCGGATGGTTGTAGCGTTTGTTCACGCGGTCGTATGTGTAGCGAAAACCCACTGCGTCGGCCAAGCGAGAAATATCTTTCTGCTTGCCCGTCAGAAAGTGCCAGGCCTCTTCGGCCTTCGAATCACGTAGCAAACCGGTGTATTTGCCCTTGGTGCGTGCAGCTTTTTGATAGGTTTCGGAAGGATCGATGCTGACCGTTACGATCTCGAATTCGTCGCCCAAACCTTCGGCATTCATCTCCCGCAACGTCGACACCAAGTTATCGAGCTGGGCAATGCACAGGCCAGGACAATCGCTGTAGTTCAACGTCAGAATGATGGGTTTGCCTTGCTTGAAGAACTTGCCCAAGCCGATTTTGTTGCCGCGTTCATCTTGAAATACACAATCCAGCGGAATGAACTCGCCGACCTTGTCTTCGACGTCAATACCGCGAGCGGCCTCGGGCACGTCGTCCATCAGTAGCTGGCCGCGCGCATCGGTCACCAGTGCGCTCGAGCACACGGTAAAGCAGATCAGTTGGCACAGCGAGCGACGGTTCATTGACCCGACAGTTCCTTCAAAAGGATTTCTTTGGCTTTGTCGATGGGAATCTGAATTCTCTCTTCCGTCTGTGGCGCGGCGTCTGCGGCAGCCCCACCGTCTTGAGCGGCTCCATCTTCGGGGGCCGGCGGCGCTACCTCGACGACACTGGTTCCATACGCGGCTACCCGCTCTTTCTGCGCGCTGATTTCGGCATCAGCGGACACGTAGTGAGCATCAGCCAGCTTGCGATCCGACTCACCTTCGACCCAGGCGTAGCACAGAGCACGAATCAGTAAGATGATGACCAACAACAGCACTGAACTGACGAACGTTGCGTACGCAATTGTGGAAGTGTGCAGATCGTCGTAACGAGCCATGTCGTTGCCTTCTAACTAGTGCGAGTCGCTCGGAAGTGCAGTTGTGTAACGCCAATCAAAAGGCGAACTGAGTGTCCGAAAGCCAACACCACCAAAAGTAAAATCCTCGAAATCTAATTTAGCCGCCTGACATGCAACGGTCATTTAGGGTCCGACCTGGTAGGCCAAAGCGTCGGGCAACCAAGGATCCTTGACTGCGACGACCGGTGTCTCTCCAACTCGAGTTAGGAAGAACGCCAGGAACAAAGTGACCATGCCGACCCAGCACACCAAGTGCGCGACAATCATCATCAAGCTGACCGGAATGGTCTCGTGGGGCATGATCAAAAACATCAAGTCCAGCCAATGGACACACAAAATAAACACCGCCCAAAAAGCCATGGCGCTCCGATTACGCCGCACATGTCGTGACATGGTCCCCAAGAACGGAATCACAAAGTGACACGCGATGAGCAACAATCCCACGTACTGCCAGCCGTGCTCCATCCGATGCTTGTACCACAACGTTTCTTCGGGAATGTTGCCATACCAGTACAGCAGGAACTGCGAAAACGCGATGTAGCCCCAAAACACGATGAATCCAAACTGGAACTTGGACATATCTTGGTAATGTTCGGTGGTGACCAGTTTCTCGATCCGACCACTCTTCTGCAGCATGTAGCACGTCAGTATCAGGGCAGCAAAAAAACTGAGCATGCTGGCTGCAAACAGGTAGACACCGTAGATGGTGCTAAACCAGGCCGGGTCGGTCGACATCATGATGTCAAAGGCCCCAAAGTTGAGCGACAAGGCATACATGATGATGAATGGACCGGACCACCGCTGCAACTTTAACGTGATTTCTGTGTCACCAGAATCATCTTGTTGTCGACTCATGCGGAAGTACAGCCGAGCCGCGATAATCCACACCGCAAAGTAGATGACGACCCGCAACGTGAACCAAGATGGCTGCAAATAACTCAACTTGGATTCCACGATGGGTTCCAGACCTTGGCCAGGCCCGACGTTCCACGGATACAGCACGCCGGTATTGGTGAATAACACCATGACCAAAATCGGCAAGAACAACAGCGCCCACCAGGGCAGCGTGTACGCGAATAACTCGGCGATACGGCGAATCGACGCACTCCAACCGGCTCTAGCCAAATGCTGGACCATCACGAAAAACAGGGCGCCCAAGCAGATGCTCAGGCAGTAAACATAATTGGCCAAATACGAATGAAAGAAGACTCGCACACCCGCTGTCCGGTCGTCGGCGCTGCCGGCAAAATAGCACAGCCCCAAGCTGACCAACACGCAGATAACGCCAGTGGCAACCAACACGGGAGCCAACCCACGCCACTTGGCTGGCAACGTCAAGTTGTCATTTGGGATGTTCGATGCCATCTATCTACCTAAGTCGTCTCGATATGATTCTTGAAAGTTGCGAGTTGCCGCCCACTAGGATTAGGGCGCGGCTGCCTCCAGTTGGGTGCCTTCGGGCACGTCCTCGGCCTTGGCATTTTGACTGCGCTGAAGTGCGCGGACATACAGCACGACGGCCCAACGCTCCTTTGGCTTCAGCGAAGCCGCATAGCCGCCCATCTTGCCTTTGCCGTTGGTGATTGTGTAGTAAATGCGGCCCACCGGCTGCTTTTGGATCCGGTCATCGTGCAAGCTCGTGGGCTGGAGCCAATAGCCTTGGTTCAAGTTCAGTGCTCGTTGCGATACCAGGCCATCTCCATAGCCACCAAATCCGTGGCACACCGCGCAATTCTGCTCGAACTCTTGCTTGCCAAGTTGAAACAGCTCTTCATTGGCCTCTTCGGGCAGCTCCGTCAGCCAGGCGTAGTTGGGTTCGCCGGCGGCCATGGCATCCGGTTGGGCAGCATCAGGTTGAGCGGCGGCTGGCTGGTCCTCCGCACCCTCGCTCTCGTCCTGCGCCGAAGCCGGCTGGCCGTCACCTTGGTCGGCAGCGTCTGCCTCTTGACCGTCATCTTCTTGGAAACTCACCAATCGCGAATCTCCACTGGCGATTGGCAACTCATTAGCAGCCACTTGATCGGGGTCGTAGCCCAAGTAGTAGGGGTCGCTCAGTTCCAATTCGCCAACGGCAATCGTGCCGGGCACCGGAGGACGCTGCACACGCCCGTCGGCGAACAGGGTCGTCCGCGTTTGCGTTTTCCGCTTGGGTTGGAAATCCATGTCAAAAAAGACTTGCCAGCGCGAGCTACCACTCTTCGAATTCCGCATATTCAGCACGATGGCGCCGGGAATCAGTGTGATGAGAATCAACGTCAGAATCGTGGTCAGGATGAACCGCGGCACCTGCGTCGGGCTATCGTCCTCGCGAACCTCCTCCACATCGATCGCGCCGCTCTCTTGCAAGAGATGTTTGACCTTGTCGGAGTTGAAATACTTGTCGCGCGAATCGACCCACAGGAAAAACCGATCGTCCGTGGCGCGATCAAACTTGGGATTCGTGAACACGGGATTGCTGAACCGAGGCAAGCCGTTCAGCCCCAGCATGGCGAAAACGGTGGTGAACGCTCCAAACAAGACGGTCAGTTCGAAGGTCACTGGGATGAAGGCTGGCCAGCTAGCAAATGGCTTGCCTGAAATGATGTACGGATAATCGACGGCATTCAAATACCATTGCATCAACAACGCGACCGTGGTGCCGGTGGCGCCGGCGCACAGTGTGAACCAAGGCAATACCGTCGGCTTGATGCCTAGCGCTTCGTCGATTCCGTGCACGGGGAACGGAGTGAAAGCGTCAGTCCGCGTGTACCCCGAATCGCGAACCTTGCGGGATGCGTCCAGCAACTGGTTCTCGTCTTCGTACTCCGCCATCCACCCAAAAGACTTGGGTTCGGCCGGTTGTTTCTTTGCCTTGTGTTCACTCATGTTCAAACCTGAACTGACTTGTTGGGAAGCACAGTTGAGTTGGTTGGACGCCGCTTCCTGGAAATGGAAAGCCCGCGCGAGTTATTTGTTCAAAACGAGCTAATGTTCACCTGCGTGGGCATGTCGATGTTCTGCGTGCGCGTGCTGACTCATGACACCCTTCACTTCGCTGATTGCCACAATGGGCAAGTAGCGACAGAACAGCAGGAACAGAGTCGTAAACAGACCGAAGCTGCCCACTAGCATGCCAATATCGACCCACGTAGGCGAAAAATAACCCCAACTGCCCGGCAAGAAATCGCGTGCCAGCGAGGTCACGGTAATCACAAATCGTTCGAACCACATCCCAATGTTGACGAAGATGGTCACGATCCACATCAGCACCGTGTTTTGGCGGAAAATCTTGAACCAAAACAGCTGCGGCGAGATCACGTTGCAGGAGAACATGATCCAGTAGGCCCACCAATAGGGTCCGAAGGCCCGGAACACGAACGTGTCATATTCGTACTTGTTCTGGCTATACCACGCCATGAAGAACTCGGTCGTATAAGCCAAGCCAACCATCGAACCCGTCGCCAGAATGATCTTGCACATGTTGTCCAAGTGCCGCGGTGTGATCAGGTGTTTCAGGTTGTAGATGGCTCGCACTGGAATCAACAACGTAAGCACCATGCCAAACCCGCTGAAGATTGCACCAGCGACGAAGTAGGGCGGGAAAATCGTTGTGTGCCAGCCCGGCAATTGGGAGACAGCAAAGTCGAAACTGACCACGGTGTGTACCGACAAAACCAGCGGGGTGGCCAGAGCGGCCAAAATGCCATACGCCTTTTCATATCGCATCCACTGACGCGGGGACCCTGTCCAGCCCAAAGACAGGATGCCGTAAATCATCCGCCGCCATCTGTTCTTGGGTCGGTCGCGGAACGTTGCCAAGTCCGGAATCATGCCCATGTACCAAAA
>JANQOL010000725.1 GCA_028289675.1 Pirellulaceae bacterium | reverse complement strand
GCCCAGATTGATCCGCGTACTGGACGGCCTTACGCGGGTCGCCAACCTGCATACGGTAGTCCGCCTTACCCGCAGACCGGCGCACCCGGATCCAACTTGGCCTACGATGCCAACCGTTCCGGGGGTCCCGGATATCAAGCAACTCCACCTCAAGGCTATCCCAACGCCGGTTACGGCAATGGCACCTATGGCAACGCACCAAATCAACTTGCCGGCACAGGCGCTCCTCCCATCGGTCGGGTAGCCGACCGCGGAGGCGTCGGCGCTGCCGGAGCACCCGCCAGCACCAACCCACCCACAACGCCCGACCCTAGCGCTTCGGACAATCAGAATTCGGCCGGCTCGGAAGGTGGCACCAATACCACCGGCAGCCCCGCGCGGTCCAACGAGTTGTGGTTGCAGATCTTTTTCTTGGTCTCGCTGATCGTCAACTTCTATCTTGGGATGCTCATCCGCAAGCTGCTCACCCGCTACCGATCGCTGCTCTCCAGCGTACGCGGCCAAGCGGCTTAGAGCGAGTAGCTGCAGTGCGATAGCAAGCGGCCAACGCAAAACGTGGAGTGAACCGCACGCTATCGCGTCGAGGCTGATTTGCAAACTCTCATTCTTGCAAATCGCCCTAACATGCTTATGCGTCTGAAATTACGCTGCAATTTGTAAACCGGCGTGAAATATCCGGCTTAGAGCGAGTCGGCGTAGAGAATGACAGCATGGACGGCGAATGTCGTCGCCCATGCTGTCAGTTAAGCCGAGTTAGGAGTGTCACTATTGCTGCGTTGCTTCGAATAAATTGCCGTCTTGCTGTCGGCAGCTTGGCGTGTTCGCCCAGCACGTCCGCAGTAGTGCACCCAAACGAGTTGCTTCTGGTATCGGCATGTGTCAGCTAGGTGCTTTGGGCGAACAACTCGCCCAAAGCTCCCTCAAGTGGCATCCGAGCAGTCAGACCAACCGCTCTGCCAACGGGAACGTGTGCCGCCCCCAAGATGCTGAGCCCGCCTACTGGCTGATTACCGTAATGATGTTCAACGGAGGTAACGAAGCAGTCGTGACAACTCGGACCGTGTAGCCGACGGTACCCGCACCGGTTCCGGACGAATTGACGGTATACAGCGGAGGCGCCTGAGCTGAATTGATCGTTCCAGGCATCGACGCGCTTCCGCTGCAGGAAATCGTCAGATTTCCCGCGCCTACGAGAACTGAAAACGGTCGATTCAAACCACGCATCGCTGGCGCGTCGTATTGATACTGGACTCCGGCCAGAACATCCGTGACCGTACCGATCGTGCCCATATTGTCAGTGGTAACATTGACGCCACCAGGCACCGTCGCCGTCCCATCGGCCATGCCATCTCCCGCAGATTGCGTGAAAACAGATCCGCTGAGCACCAGCGACTCAGTTGCGGCGTTGAATCCAGGGGGAGGAATAATCTGGATCGTCTGGCTAACACTTGCACCGGAGCTGACATTCCCCAGCTGTCCGCCATTGGAACTACCAACCATTTGCGCCTGGTAAAAGCCACTAGAAGATATGTTTCCGCCCAGGTTGATATTGGCTGCGGAAACACTAACCGACGAATTGGTCGCAACCTGGGTTAGATTCGAAGATCCCAGTACGGCTGTACTACCAACCTGCGAAAAGTTGTTGACCAGTGGTGGGAGAGGGAAATACGGATTCCAGTCTCCGAACACCATGTTGTTGAAAGACCCGTTCGAATTCTCGGTCGAGTTGACAACAGTAAAGGACTGTGCATTTGCCGCGACTTGCGGCACCATAGCGAGTGAAAACAGAAGGGCAACAAAAGTCTGTTTCATCTCTAGGCTCCTATAAAAGGGGTGAAAAGGGTTAACACGCGGTGGATTTTAGCATTCAGGATCGAACGATCAACTGGCTCAGATTCGTCGCCAGCGGGGGGCAACAAGGCACCCGACAGGCCTCGCCATCGGGCAATAGCTTCACACCGATCAACGCCAATGAAGGCTACCAACGGCCCCGGGCCAAGCAGAAAAGCTCGATGGTCAAACGACCTCACACTAGCGAAGTTACTCCGCGACAGCGGAACATTAGTTGCATTTCATTGTTCTAAGAACCTGAGTACTCGCACAGATGCATAGAGCAGATCAATGCTTACCGACTAAGCTCGGGTGTCAATCACAGCCGAGATCATTGACCAAGTTTGCATCCGGCGTGACAGCTTCCCGTTTGACGCCAAGCTGCTCGACGATGATCAGCTGCAGAGCGTTCCAGACGTCCGTCGGTTTGGACGTCTCGTATCGTTCGGACAGCGTCGCGTAGTTTAGCGTGACAAGCTGAGTGACCAGTCCCCGATAAGTACGAAATGATTCGGCTGGAATCAACGCGAACGGCGCGGTCGCAAGTGCAATTATGGCTGCGATTGGAACGAAGATGAGGCACGCGAGAAAGATCGCCAGCGATGGTGCGGTTGCCGAAGCCAAGAGAACATACGCCAGAAATGTCGTCCCCGCTAAAGCGGCGCAGCCGAGCAACACTACCCAGCGAGGACGTCGAAGGCGAGGAAAGCGGAGGTCCATTTCCTGCGCGAGTTGCGCCCAGAGCTTTCTCCTTTTCCTGCGAGGCAACGTTGCGTCAACTCGGCTTTTCGGTCGAACTGACGCCGCAGCTTCAACATAGCGGCCAAGTCGCCGACGCAAGGCGTAGAACGTTGCGGCCGTGAGGCACCGATCCGAAGCACGTCTTTGATTGCCGGTCTCTTCGAGGATAAACGAATACAGGTCGCCAACAGTGCACATCTGGCATGCACGCTCATCGGGAATCGCGATGCCAAACGATTCCTCAACTTCCATCACGAGTTCAACAGTGTCGAGCCCCATGATCACCCACCAACAGAAAAAACATAAACAGCGTAGGTAGCAACTTGGCTAACCTTACCCAACAGTCACGTTACCGGTCAGCCTGCAGTTCCACAGCCTCGGAAAGCGATCCGTTTTCCTCTTTACGCGTTCGGTACCCAGCAACAAACAAGATGCAGGACACTACGAGAGCCGCCAAGAAAGGAAATGTCGGATCTACAGTTCTGGAATCCAGCTTATTGAGAGAAGCCGGTACTGTCAGCACTGCAGATAGGATGAATGTGCCGCCAACTAGCATGAGGCACCGCAACATACCGGTTCCGCGCGGAGGAATGACCGAACAGAAGGCCGACAGAAAGAAAAGCACTCCACAACCAAGACACGGAAAAACAACCGAATTGAAAACATGCTCGGGAGTGTCAAACGGGAAATCGCTGCTGGCAACGAACACCAGTGGCATCGGAATCAATGCCCCAAGGATCGTCATGAAAAAGACGCGGATGATCGAGCTCATGCTGGCCAGGCCGAACGTTTACTTTTTGAATTGCCGTCGTCGCATGATTGTACCTTCACGTACCAAACCAATCACGACATGTTTCGGATAACAGAAAACCATTGTCCTGATCGTGTCTCCAGGATTGCTCTTCAAGTTGCATAGTGCCCCGACTTGGCAGGGTTGGTTGACTGCATCTCTTTGTTCTGCTTTTCGAACTTTGTCAGCGACTGATGCTTGAGAGAGTTGATATGCGCAGACATCGAGTCGACGGCAGCGTCCGGCATCTCAGGACACCACGGCAATATCACAGAATGTTGCCAGCAGTGCCGAGCATTCGTTGGAATCCGGGACATATCCACGGCCGGCACAACGATCATTCTAGCCAGGGAAGTTGTGTCAAAGCCCGCGGCACGCAGTCGACGATGAAGAGCTGCGGGATCTTTAGCGATCAATGGATAAATCCAATACGAGTGCGTCGCTGCATGAGCGTGGCCGATTTGTGCGTCAAGTCGTTTTCCCATCTGTATGCGACGTGCAATGCGTTTGAAATCGTATGTTTGCCACCTCCGGCGCAATAGCCGGAATAGTGGCGTTGACGGTTGCTTGCGAAGTTGACTCAAGAGATTTGAAGGTGAAAATCCGCGACATACCGTGTTGGCAAGAGCATCAAAATCGCAACCCATGAAATCAATACTCTTCCGAGTAAGCGACGCCATGCGTTTGCCAGAAAGCAGCTTCAGCGCCGCGAATCTAATGAGACGACGCATGAAGGCCACGGTTGACTGAATGGGGTCCGCTGCGAGCAATTCGGCCATCTTCGTTTTCAATTTGCGAGACTTCACGCGAACGACTGCGCCGCCAAGAGCGGTGGCCGTTTTGATGGGACCGAAACTAAACATCGCCAAGTCGCTGTCGGGGTGTCCGCTATCGCCAACATAGCGAAAGCTCTGAGCATAGTCTTCGACCACCAAGATATTTCGCTCGTGGGCAGCTTTCAGCACAGGATCGAGAGCAGCGCGGCCGCCGAACAAGTGCGCGATCACGATCATTCGCGTCTTTGATGTTATCCCGTGGTTGAGAGATGCATCGATGACTTGACCGTTTTCATCGATGTCCAAGGGCACGGGCACCAATCCGTGGGCTCTCACAATGTGCACCATGTCGGGTACGGTCAGTGCGGACAGCAGGACCTCGGAACCGCGAGGCAGTTGAAGCGCTCGCAAGGTTAGGTCGAACGCAGACCGAACAGAAAGCGTAATCAAGAACCGATCATTGGAGTCCCAAGCGTCTCGCGCTCTCCGAATAGCGCGTGACCGCTTGATCGGCAGCAAACAAAAGACGAACCCAGCCATCAGGTCGAGCCACCCGATATCGAGACGCATTCGAAGCCACATGCGATTCACAATCCTTCTGAGAGCAGGATCTTGTGGTTGGCCGGGTTGCAAGCGCCGAGTTCACCTGAGAATTTTAACGATTCATGCCGTACCGGTCCAATCGCGTGTAGAGAGCTTGGCCCATAGAACTGCGGGGGCTGTAAACGCCGGTTGCGTTGCCGCGAGGGTGAATTGCAACACAACGTCATGGACAAACGAACGGGAGAACGCTGGCTTGCCGTGCTGAGACAGCCGCCAGACCAGACTGGCTAAGCGTTGCGAAACGCATTGTACTTCAGATAGTTCAAATGCCGGTAGAGCTCGTTCCGCTTAATGAGATCCGCGTGCGTGCCTGAATCCACAACTTTATGGTCGTGAACCATGACGATCAAATCACATCGACGCAAGGTCAGCAACCGTTGAGGCAACACGACGGTTATGCAGGAATGCTTGACCAGACTCTGGATGGCACTTAGCGTTTGCTCTTCCGTCTGCTGATCATAGTGCGCGTCCGGTTCCTGGACGACTACCACCGACGCGTTTCGCAAGCCGGCGCGGGCGATTCCCAACCGAAAGGGCGCGTCAGCGGTCAACCGGTCGTCGCCAGGAGTCACGATCGTGGCCAACCCGTCCGGCAACTGCTGCACCACCTCGGTCAAGCGAGCTTGATGGACCAGATCGTTCAGATCGATGTTGGCCGCACGCTGAGCGGAGCCTTGTAAGTTGTCGCGAACGGAACCGGTGACCAACGCTCCGTCCGAGGCCACCCAATGCGCACACTGAGCCAAACTCTCAGGCCGCAAGTCCGTCACCGAATTGCCGTCGACCAGCATGCGTCCGCTGACCGGTCGCCCCAAGCCCATTAGCAATTCCACCAGCGCCTGAGCTTGCAGCGGTTGGCTGGCGACCACGCCGATCAGCTGCCCCGGCTTGAACACGACCGACACATTTTCCAACAGCTTGCGGCCGCGACTATCCTGCACGGTCACGTGATCCAACTCAGCTTGTTCGGCCACTCGGTCGATCGTCTTCAAGTCCTCCGAGTCAAACTCTTCAACTCGCAGCGCGAGGAATCTCTCTAGCTCTTCAGCCGCGGTTTCAACCGTCTTCAGGTCACGCCGTGTCCGCTGAATCCGAACCGCACTGACCGCTCCGCCAACAAAACACAGAAAAAAGGAAAACGCGCCAGCCACGGTGAAGTGAGCGTCGTTGCTGAGCACTTGCACGGCGATGACGAACAGGAACAGACTTACCAGCCCACCGGCCGCAATGACTAATGTGGGCGTCTTCCAAGCCGAACTGGTCAAACTGCTGACCGCGTCGCGGCGGTAGTGGGCCAATTGTTCGGTGAATCGCCTTTCGACCTCATGTTCGTCATGCACGGTCGCCAGCAATGGTCCGGTCAAGCTCAAGTCGATCAGCGTACCGCGCTGCTGTGCAGCTCGCTCGCGCACAACGGGCAGGGAGGTGCGGCGCAGGCGATCCAAAAACCGGTACAACAGCACGACTAGCCCCGTGGCGATCAAGGTCAATAACGCCAACATGGGCTGGATCAACACGGCCACCAACACACAGGCGGCCAGCTGTACAAAGTGCCGGGGAAACGTGCGCCACCAGCGGCTCAAGCTGGCGCGGACCCGCGGCAAGTGATAATCCAGGCAATCGGTGAGTGCTTGTTGCTGGGCGGACAGGGTCCGCACCGTGGCCAGATTTTTGGCGTGACCGCGCAGTTTTTCGATCAGGGCCACCTCGAACGTCACCGCCGCTACCTGAATTTGGCGGTAGCACAGGAACAACAGTAACCCCGTCACCACCAGCACGGCCAAGGCGACAGCCAACAGTGCCGTAACCTTGGCCAATGGAGCCCATTCGGCGGGCAGCAGTCCACAAGGATCAGGGATCAGCGCTGCAAAATGATTGCTACCATGTTCGGCAGCAATGAGACAATTCAGTATCGCGCCCAGCAACAGTGCGACTACGGGCGTACTGAGAGCGACCAGGCTTCCCAGGACGACTAACACACCAAGTTGCGTTAGACGACCCGCCTGCCTCAGCACGGCAGTCAACGACTTGGAAATCACGAATGCGCTCCAGACAAGAGAATCCACCACGTACTAAGAGTGTAGTCGGATTCCTCGCGAGATGTTGGGCGGAAGGCGCTCCCCGGCAAAGCCGGCTGCCGAAAACTACCGCCAGACAAGCAGCGGTACTTTGTTTGGCAGTTGGCCGCAGGCGTACCGATTCGCATGCCAAGTACGCCTACGGCTGACTGCTAAACAGCACCCGCAAAAAACAGTGCCCCGAAAAAGCAGTGCACCAAAAAAGCAGTGCACCGCAAAAGCAGTACCCCCGAAAAACAATACCCAAAAAGACGGCGTCGATTAGCGGTCGGGTGGAGATTCCAACGGCATTGCATTTAGCCGGTAGCTGCAGGCGCACGAGAACGCGCGGCTTGCGCCACCGCGACAGTGGAGATGCTCTAGCTGCTCGAAGAGGCTGAGTCTACTTTCTTGCCGACCATAATCAGCGACATTCCAGCCCAAGGCAGCACTTTGTCGAACAGCTTGAACACCGGCCAACAACGATCGAACAACTTCATCTGGCGCGGAGTCAGCCGACGTCGGCGCAGTATGGTGCCATTAATGAACCAAGCCAACGAACCAACCTTGCAAGCTTGCTTTTGGAAGACGACTTCAAACCCAGCTCGCTCCATCATCGACTTGAGGTCTTCGGCGCGATAGCGTCGATGATGTCCCAAACTGGTGTCCAAACCGTTGTACAGCTTGGGTTCCGCCGGAACGATGATGACGCAATGACCGTCGTTGCGCAAAGTCTTGTGGAACGATTGAATGATCTCTTCATGCGGTCCCAAGTGCTCCAACACGTTGGAACAGAAGACCGTGTCTAACTGGTCATCTTCCCATTGCTGCTCAAAGCCCGGATCCGTCAGATCGCAGTGGGCCACGCGAATGTTGCCGCGTCCTTGGAACGTCTCCTGCAGCGAGGCCACATAGACTGGATCGTGATCAATCAACAACAGATGCTCACGCTCCGACAGCAGCTGGCTCAGATTGCCAATGCCCGCGCCCGCTTCGGCCACTCGGTGGCCCAAGTACGGTGCCACTTGCCCGACCAACCACTGGTTGTACTTGCGAGCCTTCTGCAAGGATCGCAGCACGTACATGCCAGTGTGCATGGTGAAGCGAGTATCAATAAAGCGGCTGCGAATCATGGCCCAGATGGCTTTGATGCCATCACTGGGGCGAATCTTCTTTCCCTCTTGGCGACTGCGGCCGCGGTAGCTGATGGGTACTTCGTAGATACGCGCGCCCCACTGAGCCAGGCGAGTCGTCAGTTCAGGTTCGATCGTAAAAGTGTTCGATTGCAGCCGCAGCTCGCGCAAAATGTCCGTCCGCACAACTTTGTAACATGTCTCCATGTCGGTCAGATTCAAGTCGTTCATGGCGTTGCACACCAACGTCAATAACTTGTTGCCTAACGAGTGCCAGAACAACAGAATTCGTCGTTCGGATCCCGCGAAGCGCGAACCGAACACGGCGTCCGCATGACCTTCCAGAATGGGACGCAGCAACTTGGGATACTCGTTCGGATCGTATTCCAGATCGGCGTCCTGGATAATGGCCACGTCGCCGGTCATGTGTTCGGTGGCCGTGCGAATGGCGGCCCCTTTGCCCCGGTTTTCTGGATGCTGGACAAATTTGACGCGATCGTCAGCTTCACATATTCTCCTCACGATGTCCTGGCTGCCGTCGGTCGAACCGTCGTCCACGACAATCAGTTCCTTCTCCAATCCTACCGGCGATTCCAGGACGCTTTGCAACAACTTTTCGATGGTCCAGCGTTCGTTCAAGACGGGAATCAGTACGGAGATCTTTTGAATCTTCTCGCACCAGCGCCGCGGCGAATTCGCCTGATCGAAATTTCGGGCATCTAACCGTTCGTGATCTTTGACCAAGGTCCGAACGTTGGTGGTCAGGGATTCAATCAGAGCGTCTGTTTGCGTGGTCAGCATAATCGTCACAACACCTACGGGGACAAACGTGGACCCAGCCCGTCACGATGGGCATTGGCTACGTAAGTATCCAACACAACAAACGCGCGGAGCCGAGAAGGCCTGTTCCGACGGTCAGTTTTCGTACCGCGCCGGCGAAGTCTTCGGTTTAAACCCGCTGTGACACGTGTACCGGTTGTAAGCCTGGACGCGAAGGTGCTCGTCAGTCACTCTCCGCCAGCGGCAAGCAAGCCACGCAACCTCGCCGTCCGATGAACAGCGAATGGCCGCTTCCACCAGCGTGGCATGTCGCGCGGCTGTTCAAGATTTGATCGGAATCAATCCATGTCCCTGGCCGCACCCACTTCACCGCACACCACCTCACCGCGCACCACCGCACCGACCATCGCTTGGGAGTCCACTGGACTACCGCGTCTGGCGGCTATCGCTCTGATAGCGCTCGGGCTGCTGCGAATGCTGCCCGCGTTTTCGTTCACGTCCTTTCACAACGATTTCTCGCACTACTACCTGGGTGGCAGCATGTTCGCCAATGGGCTGAACCCATACACCGAACACTTGCAACCACATTGTGAGGCGATGGGCGTACCGTTCGACCCCAAGATTCCGTATGCCGCACACCCACCGCTGATCTTGTTTCTGTTCTCGGGCCTGGCGCAGCTACCACCCGCCATCGCCTATGGCGCGTGGTTGGTGATTCAGGTCGGCTGCTTCATACTCAGCTTGGAGCTCACGCGGCGCATTGTGAAAGCACGCTGGCAGGACGCGGGTTGGTTGTTATGCATTGGTATTTTTGCCAATGCCGTCAGCCTCCAGGCTCTGTTCTACTATTCGCAAGTTCAGTTGATGGTCGCTTGCCTGATCTACGGCGCCTTATGGGCGCGGTTGCAAGGTCGCTCGGCAACCGCCTGCGGGCTGATTACCTTGGCGGCCGCCTTCAAACTGTACCCAGCTGTGCTGGTACCGTGGTTCTTTTTCCAGCCAGTGCAAGACCGACGTGACTACCTGCGGCGCGGGTTGGTGATGGTCGGCGTCGGACTGGTCTGTTTGTTGCTCCCGGGCGTTCAGACCTGGCTCGATTTTGTCACGTTGGGACTACCGGCACTCAGCGACAATGCACTTCGCTGGACCAACTACTCGGTGCAAAACCTCGTGATGCTAGCCTCGGGAACGCCGACTCTGCACGCTTGGATAGGGCATCCCAAGCTGACCGCCATGACGCTGTCGATGCTGGTCTTGGCCGGCGCCTATGCAACGGTTCTTTTCAAACGCCGAGATGCGATCGTCGCGTGTAGTATCCTGCTGGCCGCGGCCACGTTTGGAGGCATCATCACGTGGTCGCACTACCTGACGATCTTGTTCTTGCCCGTTGCTTGGATGTGGATCACCGCCGCTCGCCAGGCTTGCCCGGGTTGGATGAAAGTCGCGGTGTTCGTGGCAGGCGCCGTATTGCTAACACCCCAAGTCGACTTGATCTATCTGGACGCGCACCAGAACGTGGGGCAAGTCCTGCTGCATTTCTATCCACTAGCAACAGCTGGCTTCGCTTGCTGGTTGATGCTGCGGTTGCAAGCCGAGCATCACGAGGGTGAATCCGTGCCGGTCTGATCGTCCAACATTTGTTTGACCGGTAGCCGAAGGCGCACGCGTCTTGCACAAACACCAGTCCGTCGCGCGCCCCTTCGCCTACCGGCTAAACGCGATGTGTCATCTCGCGCGAATAGACGGCGCTAGTAGCGGCTAGCAAGGCTCCGCAGGCAAAGCCAAGCGGATTGGATCCAGTTGCGAAGACCCCGGTGTGCGGAACCAGCGTGCAGGGTGATGGGTACTTCCTGGACCGCGGCCTCGGTGTCCAAGGCCAGTTTCAAGAGTTCGCTGGCGGCTAGCGGCTCGCTGGAGCTGCGTTCCCACAATTGTTTGAAGTGTTCGCGCTGAAAGGCGAGCACGGGACACAGCACGTCTCGCAAGGGAACGCGAAAACACTTACGGGTGAGTCCGTTGAATATCCGATTGGTCCACTGACCTGGCCGTGACATGGCGTCGGGCATCACGCGGCCACCGCCGCTAGGCAATCGGCAACCGTGGACCCACTCCGCCCCATCCCGCAACGCGCTATAGAAACGTGTGGCTTGGCTGTAGTCGTAGCTGTCGTCGGCGCGGCCGAGCAATACGTGCCGGCCGCAGGAGGCTCGTATCCCGGCAGCCAGGGCCGCCGTTTCGTCGTCCTGCTCGACGTGGACGACTCGCGCACCCAACGTCTCTGCAATTTCAATCGAATCATCGCGGCTACCGTAGTCAGCCACAATGACTTCGCCCGAAACGCCTAACCGCTCGAGGCAGACTAAGGCCTTCAAGATACAGTTGCCCAACGTATATGCCTGATCGCGGCAAGGCATGACAAAGCTCAACTCAACATGCTGCCGCAGTGCGTCATAGCGATGGGCGGACGTTGTCTGCGCGGCCTGCTCGGCACTCAGTAGGTCGATAACGTGATCCAAGGACTGCGCCACGCGTGATTGCGCCCCGCAGTCTGCGGCAGGCAACGACAAATCCGTCAGTTCACGTGTGCCAGCTACGGCGTCGACGTCGGGAAAGGTGGACATTACAGGGCCCCAGAAAAGTAACGGCAACACGGACTCGTTATGGCTCGCCCTCGGGGTACTCCTACCGACATCCATTGGCGGCGCGACAAGACATTGCCCTAGTTCAATCCAATCGTCGGCGCTGCCGAGTCCTCAACAGGGAAACGTAGGCCGCGATTGCGACCAGTCAAACCTGTCTCATCCGGATTGTCGTTCGCTAGTAACGATCCTGACGACTGTAACGAACTGGCGGAGAGCTATCTGCCGTTCCATTCGTCCTCCACGGCGCTACCCAGTTTTCGTTTTCTATTCGATCCGTGCGAACTTTACCTGACGATCGCCGGTCTAAGTAACGCGCCGCACGGATGGTGAAATCAGATTGCCGATCTGAAACTTGAGCCTCAACCGGCGGTTGGATTCTTGCGCTGCCGGTTGGCGGACATGGCAAGCAACCCTTGCGCGAATGGAAAGACCAATGCGCTGCACGGTACAAGATAGCTTCTTACGACTAGCACCAGGATGTTTCAGGGCGCACCGATAACGCTCCCACACCGACGCTTTGACCGCATGACGGCAGAAAGCAATTTGGTGCCCTCCGCCGGGTAGGGCCAGATCAGCTCCACTCCGTTCGCCGACCAACGGAGTGCGTGTGCCCGTCACGATGCTTCTCAAGAAGAGTGAGTTCGTTTGGGGCAATGATGCTGGAACGAGATCCGCTTCACGCCACCAAGAGCGCAACTTCAAGACTGGCGCTTCGGGTTGGTAAGAGACCGGTCCGTGTTGGTAAAGGACTGGAGAGTCATGCCACCCAGCTAGGGCGGATTTCAGATTGTTGTAGAGGTACATCGCTGGCGTGAGCAACGAAGTCGTTGGTCATGCGCGCGATATGTCCGTGCGACTCGCACTTGTTGCGAGCGAAGTGTTCGCTGCGTTTGTTTCCTATTTGTTGAAAGGGGGAAACTATGAACCCTAGACACAAAATCCAAACCTTAGGTTGGTGCATCGTCACGATGGTCGCCACCTTGGCCTTGTCGCATGGTCATCTGATCATGCGCGAGGTGCTTGCGCATTGGCCGCAAGAGGATTCCTGGGAAGGACGCTTGGAGACCGCTTTGTACACTCAAGGCGGTTTGGCCGTCGTGGCGAGTTGTGCACTCAGCTTGGCGATCTTCGTTCGTGGCTGGCTGGCCAGAAAGAACGAAGACGCTTTGGCTCGCAAAGAGCTGGCCATGCGTGAGCGTCATGAGCGCGCGGCCCATGAGCGACACGAGGCGCTTTTGAACTCGCTGTCGAACTTAAACTCGGGTACGGCGGTAAAAAAATCCAACGGCTCTGGAATCAAACCAAGGTAGCGTCCTCATGGGTATCATTCGCGTTCAAATCCATGCGGCTGATACTGACGGTGCTTTGTCCCGAGTCGAACTGCGTCGACTGGCTGGTTTCCGGTCTGGCGATGCTGGTTTGCCGTGGACCTCCGTAATCGTGTCACGGTCTGCTGGGAGCTTCCCGGCAGACCAGGTTCTCTGAGCAGAGCGTCATCACGGCCCAACCCGTTTGACCGGTAGCCGCAGGCGTACGCGCCTTCAAGATTATCGGTCCATCACGTGCGCCTGCGGCTACCGGTCAAACACTCTAAACCAACAACTCTCCGGTGCCGATTGGTGCTTTGGCTTGGCGGTAGATACCGAGCGCTTCGGGCAACAGTTTTTCCAGGTCCGAAGCTCGCCGCTCATCGGCCGGATGCGTGGACGCAAACTCCGGTGGTTTTTCATCGCCGGCCGCCTGGGCAAACCGCATCCAGAACTTTGGAGCCTCGGCCGGATCGTAGCCGGCTTCGGCCATTAGCATGAGACCAATGTGATCGGCCTCCAATTCGTGCTTGCGGCTGTAGGGCAGCACCACGCCATACGTCGTGGCCATGCCGTAAGCTTGCATCCACAGATCGCGTTTGACTTGATCTTTGTTGCGCAGCGCGTAGCCAACCGCCGTCTTGACTCCGTTGACCGCCGACTGCTGGCTCATCCGCTCGCCACCATGCCGGGCCAGCACGTGGGCCACCTCGTGGCTCATCACCACAGCCAACCCCGCTTCGTTCTGGCAGACCGGCAGGATACCGTCGTAGACGACGATCTTGCCGCCGGGCAGGCAGTAAGCGTTTTTCTCCGAGCTGGCCACCACGCGGGTTTCCCACTCGTAGTCTGTGCGCCCGCTCGCTTTGGCAATGCGCTGTCCCACACGCTGTACCAAACTTTGATAGCGTGGGCTGGCCAATTGAGTTTCATCCCCGGCCACGTCGGCAAACGCTTGCCGCCCCATTTCGATTTCATTGTGCTCCGGGATCAGCATCAGTTGCCGTCGTCCCGTTACCGGAGCCGTCTTGCAACCCAGGCAGTGACAAGCTCCGAACGAAGCCACTGCTGCCCCCGTCAACCACGCTCGACGATCCATGCTAGCATTCCCTTCTTCACCGCGTTTTGCGTGCGTCCGCTGAGTCGATGGACGGACACACCGGTTCCAGCGCGGATTCTTGCGGAATCCGCGACTGAAGAGAAGGGCGTTTTTCTCAAGGGGACCGCGTAAACCAGTGGTTGAACCATCAACTACGGTAGGCGCCAAGAGCAACGCTCAGGATCGCAAATCCGGGCCATACCAAGCAACGCACGATGATTAGGCAGTATTGCCTATCTCATCGGCACCCTCGCGGCGCCTCGTCAACTTCCGGTGCCATATCACTGGGTTTCGGCCGCCCTGGTCTTTTTGGCACGAGTATTGCCAAGCGGTGATCAGGGCCTTGGTTCAGTAGCTTGGCAAGGCGCGACCGTGTTCGTTTTCAGCCTGCGCGCGGCGCAACCGAGATTCGTGCTGACCGCTACGTATACTCTCTGCGCGGTCGACCAAGCGCGACCTCGCTTGGCGAACGGCAACGGCGGGCAGTCTGCCGCGAGACGCAGCCGGCCCTGGCTTAGATGTCTTCACAACCTGCATACCATCCAAGCTCAGTTAGCGACACCAAATTTCTTACCTCGCAGATATAGGCGGATGTTTTTATGGCTTACTTGGCGCCTGCTGAATTCGTCACCAAGATGGTCGATGCCGGAGAATCCAAAGTCTTCATGTCGACCAGAGACACGCTGATTCGCGCGTTCATGGCGGGCGCGACGCTCGCGCTGGCTGCCGCGTTCGCAATTACGGTTACGGCGAATACCGGCAACCCACTGATCGGAGCTCTGCTGTTTCCTGTCGGTTTTAGCATGCTCTATCTGATGGGCTACGATCTGCTAACCGGTGTGTTCATGTTGGTACCATTGGCCTGGTTGGACAAGCGACCGGGCGTCACGCTGGGAGGTATCGCACGGAATTGGGGACTGACCTTTGTGGGTAATTTTGCCGGCGCGTTGCTGGTCGCCGTCATGTTCGCGGTGATTTTCACCTACGGCTTTACTGAAGAACCAAATGCGGTTGGACAGAAGATCGCAACGATTGGTGAATCTCGCACCGTAGGCTACAAAGAGCACGGCTTCGGCGGCATGCTGACGTTGTTCATTCGAGGCATCCTATGCAATTGGATGGTATCGATGGGCGTCGTAGGTGCCATGATCTCCACGGACGTGATCGGCAAGGTCGTGGCGATGTGGATGCCCATCCTGTTATTTTTCTACATGACGTTTGAGCACTCCGTGGTGAACAT
>JANQOL010000717.1 GCA_028289675.1 Pirellulaceae bacterium | reverse complement strand
CCGCGGCAAGAGCACTGCCTAGCGACCGTCACGGGCATGGTTTCAAGGGTTGGGCGTAGCAGCCGGCAACCGATTTGAGGCTGACCAGCGGGCTTGGCTATGCCACAATTCACGGTGGTCCACCGCCTGCCAAGCAATGGCACTGCGGCTTGACCAAGTGTTAAGGGACACAGTTTCGGGGCCAACATTCGAGTTGACCTCATCACCTCTTCATCCATTGGTTTATGAGCAAGGAGCGCATCACCCAAGGGACCTGGTCGGATTGGTGGGCCTACGTGGCGCTCCGCTGCTTGATCTGCGGCGTCCAGTCGGTGTCGCTGGAGACCTGCGATCGCTGGTGCCACTTGCTGGCCAAGCTATTGGCGGATTGGATCCCTTTGCGGCGGCGCGTCACGGACGAAAACCTGCAGTTGGTCTACGGTCCACTTTCAGGAGGACATCGGTCCTTGTTGCGCCGAAAAATGTGGCATCATTTGCTGTTGATGGTCTGCGAGATCGCGCACGCACCGCGCAAGGTGCATCGCACTAACTGGCGCGAGCACTTTTACATGCCCGACAAGGCCCAAGTTTTTCGTTTGATGATGGAACGCGCGACCGTTCTGGTGACTGGGCACTTGGGCAATTTTGAGATCGCCGGCCATGTCGTCGGACTCCTGGGCACGCCCACGACCAGCATGGCTCGACCGCTGGACAATCCATATATCCATCGCTATGTGACTGAATTTCGATCGATGAGCGGCCAACACTTGCTGCCTAAGGAGGGCAGCGCTACGGCCGTCCAAGAATTGTTGGAATCAGGCGGCTGTCTGGGGCTACTGGCCGATCAATTCGCGGGCGGCAAGGGGGTGTGGGTGGAGTTCTTTGGGCATCCCACGTCGTGTCACAAGGCGCTCGCCTTGTTTGTGTTGTCTGCTCACGCGCCCATGGTCGTTCATTACAACCGACGGCTAGACCGCCCGTTGCGATTTGAAATGGGCATCACCGGCTTAGCTGATCCGCGCTTGCTGCACGCGGAACATGTACCACAGTACTTGCAATCGGTAGTGGATTTGACGGAGTGGTACAACGCTCGGTTGGAAGAGGCTATTCGAGCTGCCCCAGAGCAATACTGGTGGTTACACCGGAGATGGCGTGAAGTACCAGCACATCAACTGAAACGACTACATGCCCGCAAGCAACGCCGACAAGAAGCCTCTTCTTGATGCCATGCCTTCGTGTCATAGCGTAGTGCCTGCTGCCAGGTTTTCGAACAGGTTCTATATCTCACAGCCGTCCCAGCGTGTGAACGCTTCTAGGGCGAAGAATTCCGGCAATCCGATCTGGTTGTATTTCTCCGCCGTGCCTTTGTTGCGATCTTCGGCTCGCTGCCAGAACTCTCGCGGATCGGAGCCCGGAAACAGGGCTTCGTCCTTCTGACTTTCGTGCATAAAAATGGCCTGTCGCTTCAGTTCGATGTCGCTGGGGCTCAAAGGGACGGCAATTTCGATTTCGTGCAGTGCGTATTCTTGCCAGGCGCCTCGATAAAGTAGGACTTCCGGAATTGGTTTCCCTTCCCGCCGCATCTGGCTCAGCACGCTCAAGATGGCCTCCGCACAAACCCGGTGCGTTCCATGGGGGTCTGCCAAGTCGCCCGCCACGTAAATCTGATCTGGGCGCACGGTTTCCAGCAACTCGCGAATGATCTGAGTGTCTTCTTCTCCCATGGGCCGTTTGGCAATCGTGCCCGTGCGATAGAAGGGCAAATCCAAGAAGTGCAAATCCTCCGATTGGCACCCCACGTGAATCGCTCCCGCCCGCGCCTCGCTCCAACGGATCAATGCCTTGATCTTCAAAATCGTCTCGTGATCGGGTTGCCCGGGTTGCTTGTCACCCAGTCCCTGCCGGACCTGAGCTTCCACCTCAAGCGACTTTTGCTGATCGATGCCAAACAAGCGATTGTATTCGGTTACCAGATCGGCGACTCGATGCGCATCGTGATCAAAGACCGCGATGTTACCGCTGGTCATGTACGCAATGTGCGCTCGATGGCCGTCTTCAACCAAGCGGATCAAGGTCCCGCCCATGCTGATCACGTCGTCGTCCGGATGCGGGCTAAAGCACAAGCACGTCTTGGCTTCGCGACCAGCCGGATGGTACTCGATGGTTTCTTGCATCCAGCGGAATACCCGATGTGCGATTTTCTGCGCTGGACCATGATGGCGTAGCAGCTGGTGCAAGTCATGCTGGCGAAAGTCCTCATCGTCCAGTTTCAACAGAGCCTTGCCGGTTTGCTCACACAGCCAAAGCACTGCACGCTTGATCAGATTCTCGTCCCAGGAAACCTTCTCGAGCAACCAAGGCATCGACACGCCGGTCAATCCCCCGGCGGCGGGCAGATCGAGCAGAGCCCGAGCATCGACGTGTTCTTGCAGATACGAGGCGGGTACGCGATCCGTAATGGAGCCTTCCAGGGTCTCGCTGATGATACTCGCCTTGTGTTCTCCCAGTGCAAGTAGCAGCGCGTGCCTGGCGGACAGGATGGGCGACAGGCCCACCGTCAACGCTTGCAGTGGCACGTTGGCTTCACCGAAAAAGTCGCTGGAACAAGATTGCCGGGTAATGGGATCCAAAGTGCACAATCGCGTGCGGCTCTTACGCATCGAAAAGGGTTCGTTGAACCCAATGTGTCCGTTCCGACCGATCCCCAACAACACCAGGTCAAATCCCCCGGCGCTTTGGATGGCATCATCGTAACGGCGGCAATGCAGTTCGACGTCTCCGGAGCTGACTTGGCTATCCAGACAGTGTACGTTTGCGGGCTTGAGGTTCACGTGCTCGAAAAAGTGCTCCTGCAGCCAACGTCGATGACTCTGTGGATCGTCGCTGGAAATACCAAAGAACTCGTCCAGACAGAACACGACGACTTGGCTGAAGTCCAGTCCGTCGGATCGATGCAAGCGAATCAGCTCTCGATACGTGCCGACAGGCGTGCTGCCGGTGGGCAGCCCCAGCACGGTGGTCTGTCCCAAATCGGAACGTTCGCGAATCAGGCGGGCGACCATCTGGGCAGCATGCCGCGCCAGTTCCTTGCCGGAGTGAAACACAAAGGCGGGCATGTGAGTGCCTTGGATGGGCCGCACGCGCGAGCCCTGCCCAGCATTCGACGAATTGGCTTCCACGGTAGACACGGACGCACTCACTT
>JANQOL010000696.1 GCA_028289675.1 Pirellulaceae bacterium | reverse complement strand
GAGTGATCACGGCGGTTGTCGGCACGCTAATCTTGCTGTTTGCCTGGATATTCCTGGTCCCTTGAGAGAATGCGACATGACGGGTTCGGGCGGCGTCGGCGTGAACTGTGTGGCTGCCTCGATCCTGCAGTTTGAACGGCTTGTTCCAACTGCCACCGCTCGGGTCATGTCGAGCGGACGGCAACTGGAACAACCAGGTGCTGGTCCCACAAAGTCCCCGCGACACCATCGATCTACTCGGCAGCTTCGATCTACTCGACAGCTTCGCGGGCGGGCTGCTCGCCTTGCGTCAGCTCGCACATCCGGCGAAGATTATCCAGTTCGTCCAACTCCAATTGCAATTCAAAACGACGCATTCGCAGCACTCGCATTTGGTCGTTGAGGTTGTCTATGGAAGCCTGAACGCTGTCAAGCTGTCGAACAACTCTGCGCGATTCAGACAACTGCTTGAGCTGTTCGGCGGCCGCCTGTTCGAGCGCTTTTAGTCGCAGTGTTGATAGCTGGATCTCATTAACCTGCTCGTCCAGTGACTTGCCATTACCCACCGTTTTCATTTCCACGACCGCCAGACGTTCCGCCAGTTCCGCTTCCGCCTCTCCCAGTTCCACTTGAGCTTCAATAACTTCCAGGTTGCTGACCGCTCCCGTTTCGAACAGTTCCTCCAATTGCCGGAGCTTCTTCGCATGCAACTCGACGCGTGTCTGGGCCACGCGGACGCCGAGCGCCTCCGCTTCGGTGGCGCTCGATTTTGTATTCTTGGAAACTTGCTCCAGATACGACTTATTGGCCGCGATTTCCAAACGTGTATCCATCAATTGCTGCAAACAGCGGCCCACCAAATCCTCTTGGATGCGTCCCGACGCCAGAGCGGTGCTCGAGCCAGCCTCCATCTCCCACACCATTTGCTTATCGTCCAGTTGTACCTGCTTATTCGACAACTGCTCGATCTGCATGTCCAACGATTTGATCAGCATTGCCTTAAACTTGCGGTGATCTTCCAGATGCTTCATGGTTCCCTGAAACCAGCGATCTTCCATACCGCGACCGAACGTCTCGCGCAATTGCTCGATGGCTGTTTGCGCCGGCAAATGAGAAGTGAAACTGGCTACCGCCAGCAAAGTAGCTAAACCACAAGAGATGACATTTCGCTTGCAAGAGATCATTTGCTCTTCCTTTTCCGAAGCCCATTTTCAATTCATGGCGACCACGGCTGGCCACGCTCGCCAACAGTACAACAATTTGACAGTACGAGAACTTGTGTGATGGCCCAGCCTTCAAGCGGCAGAACCCAGCATCGCAAACGCATTGGCTCCCTAAGTCCAAGGCCAAACTCGTCAAAGCCCAAACGCTGCCAAGTCCGAAATCTGAACTTGAGCACCCAATTTGACTTTCAGGCCAACCAATGAACTTTGCCTCATCGCGTATTCCATCGCGGCCCGCCGCTGTGCCAGTTGCTGAATTCGTGCCTCCAGCCGTTGCAGCAATTGCTGCTGATCGTCCCATTCTTTGCGATGCTCGGCCAAAACACCTGTGACATCATGCGCCGGCCCGGTCAGCTCAACGGGTTCGGTCAGCTCAACGGGTTCGGCTACTGTATTGTCAGTGACTGTATTGTCAGCGGTCGTGTTGGTATCCACTGTGCTGTTACTTGCTGTGCCGCTGTCAGCCGCCGCGGTTACCCGTGCCTCCAGCGATCTGTCGGCGTTCGCCTGCTGCTGCCCATCAAGGGGTGCCGTCGCAAATGGCAATCCGCTCAGCAGCAACAGCAGCGCAGACAATGCGCCCACTGTGACAACGCGCCGCCCAGTTTGTTGACGTTTTCGTCGCCGATCACGCTCTTCGACCACCGTCTTCAACAGCCGATCAACAGGCACCTCGACCGATCGATCAACCTGCCGCAGTCGCCGCTTGAATTCAATTTCATCCCATTCGGATTCTGCCATGAAACATCTTCTTCTCAAGAAACCAACCGGGCCACCACGTCGACTGCCTCGTTCAGAACGACTCGGAGATTCACCTCGGGTCGCCCGCTGGACACTCGCGATCGAACAGGTTGCCGAGCAAAACTGCGTTGCCCAGGTCATCTAAATCAGCTTTAGTTCTCACTATCTGCACCCGCTGCCGGATCGGTCAGCAAACGCTGCAGTCGTTTCCGTGCGCGATGCAGACGAACGTGCAGCGTCTTCGTTTGCACTCCCAATAACTCCGCGACCGTATCGGCCGGGACTTCTTCCAAGTAATACAGCACCAGTAGCGTGCGATCTGCCACCGGCAGATCGGCCAACGCCGTTCTCAAATACTCTCGTTCATCCAGCGGTTGTGTATCGGAAACTTCGAACTTCGCAGTGGAAACGCTGCCCGCAAACCTGCTTAGCAGCCGCGTAATGGCATTTTGGCTGCGCTGTTGATTGCGGCATGTGTTAACCGCCACGCGTCTCAACCAGCCCTCCAAACTACCTTGGCCGTGAAAGCGGCCCGCCTGCTGCCACACACGCAGCAGCACCTCTTGCAGCACATCGTCGTGGTCGGAGCGCCAAGCGGTTAGCCGGCCAACCAGCCGACTCAATTGCCGGCCGTGCAACCGTAGCAACTCCTCCATGGCGCCGGATTGGCCGGCAGCCAACCGCCGCATGAGATCCAATTCAGCCGTGTTGGCCGCCTGGGATCCGGTCATGACGACTTCCACGACGAATTCACTCATAGGCTGTAAGACGCTACGAAAAAACACCTCCAGGAAGCTCGGATCAATCTCGCTTCCCTAATCAAAGACACCTGCCAGCCGGGGTACCTTACCAAGAAATATCTATCTCAGGAAAATTCTTCGCCGCACCTGGATGGCCGAGATAGGATGAGCTTGTTTTCAGTCGCCCGAACGGTCGTTGTCCGGTCGATTAGAATGCCGCTTATCTGTAGCGTTCCCGTCCAATAAACTGGGCTGGGAGCTATTCCGCTGCCTAGCCGCCACCTGCCCGGATGGCAGGCCATTTGGACAACCTTGGCCTCAGCCATGTTCCTATCCATCTTTGATTTGTTCAAAATCGGCATTGGCCCTTCTTCGTCCCATACCATGGGCCCGATGGTCGCCGCACGGCGTTTCTTGGAGTTTCTGCGCGACGAGTGCAATCTCAGCCCGCCGCCAGTGGATGTTCGCTTGACCTGTTCGCTGCACGGCTCGTTGGCGTTTACCGGTAAAGGGCATGGTTCGGACCGCGCGGTCGTCCTGGGCCTCATGGGCTGCATCCCGGAAACACTAGATCCAGATTCGGTCGACGAGTGTCTGGCCGGCGCTCAGCAACAGCAGTGTGTCATTGCCGAGGGATTTCCGCAGTGGCGATTTGATCCGTCCACGGATCTGGTCTTTGACACTCGGGAGCCGCTAGCCGGTCATGCCAATGGCATGCGCTTCCGCGCTTGCGACGCCGGTCAGAACTGCTTGGCCGAGCAAGTGTACTACTCAATTGGCGGCGGGTTCGTTGTCACCGAAGACGGACTGCGAGGGTTGGCCGAGGAGAGCGCTGCCGCCCACTTGCAGGCCGTGCCATTCGGCTTCGACTGCGCCGCCAGCATGGTGTCCATGGCCCAGCAACACGGATTGAGCATCGCGGAGATGAAGCGCCGCAATGAAGTGTGCTTCCGCGAGCCCGAGCAAGTGGCTCTCAACATCCAACGGATCTGGCATGCGACGCGGTCCTGCATTCAGCGTGGTCTATCCCAATGCGGTGAACTGCCGGGTGGACTCCAAGTTCGGCGCCGAGCCAAGTCGCTATTTGAGCAACTGCTACGATCGCAGCGGCGGGGTGAACTCGGCCCCACGGCTACAACCGATTGGCTGGCCGCCTATGCGTTGGCGGTCAACGAAGAGAACGCATCCGGCAGCCGAGTCGTGACCGCCCCGACCAACGGAGCCGCCGGTGTCATTCCGGCCGTGTTGTACTATCACTTGCAAAACAACCCGCAGACTCCTGACCGTGCCATCGAAGATTTCCTGCTGACAGCAGCGGCAATTGGCGGCATTATCAAAACCAAAGCCTCCATCTCAGGTGCGGAGATGGGCTGCCAAGGCGAGGTCGGTACAGCGTCGGCAATGGCTGCCGCTGGATTGGCCGCCATCTTGGGTGGCTCACCATCTCAAGTCGAAAACGCGGCCGAGATTGCGCTCGAGCATCATTTGGGACTGACCTGCGATCCAGTGGCAGGGCTAGTACAAGTCCCCTGTATCGAACGCAACGCCATGGGAGCGGTCAAGGCGATGACGGCAGCTTCTCTGGCGCTCCACGGTGACGGTCAACATATCGTCTCGCTGGACGCTTGCATCGAGTCGATGCGTCAAACCGGTAGGGACATGGACGCCAAGTACAAGGAGACCAGTCAAGGTGGATTGGCGGTCAACGT
>JANQOL010000693.1 GCA_028289675.1 Pirellulaceae bacterium | reverse complement strand
CTTGACCGTCGTGACGCCCATATAAAACACCAGCGTCCCCGGAAAGTTGACCAACGAAGTCCAATCAATGGGCTGTGGTTGACCATCGGCCTGCTGCTGACCGGTGATGAAGGCTACCGCAGACGCGTGATCGCGGTGCGTGATGGGAATCCCAACGTAGCTGGCTGCGGCCAAAGCCGCTGTGATGCCGGGCACGACTTCGAAGGGAACGCCATGTTCGGTCAAGAATGTCAGCTCTTCAGCAGTGCGGGCAAAAACCGCCGGATCTCCACCCTTGAGCCGCACCACATTGCATCCCTCGCTGGTCAGCTCAAGCAGTTTGCCATGGATCGCCGCCTGCGTCCAAATCGGCACCTGTCCATGTTTGCCAACGGAGATATGCTCCGCTTGCGGGGCCCAGCTCAGCAACTCGGGGTTGGCCAGCCCGTCGTACAGCACGACGTCCGCCATTTCCAGGCATTGGCGTCCTCGCACCGTTAGGAGCCCAGGATCACCCGGGCCGGCACCCACCAAGTAGACCTTGCCCGGTCTGTTGGCGGGCGGAGATTGTTCGGCGAGCTCCAAAGTTCAACTATCCTTACGAGAATCGGGCCCGCCGGACGACGATTCGGCTGATCTGGCGAGCCATCAGCGCTGGCCTACCAAGCCCATGGGTAAGTTTTTCAGGCTGTCACGCGTCAAATCGTGGCTGGACAGATTTTGGCAAATGGAACATTATATGCCGTTCTGCGGCCCATTCGCCGTGGAATTCGTCCGTCCAATTGTTGGTCAGGGAATGGGATCCCGACCGTTTGTCCTGAAGAATCAGTGTAAGAGATAGCTTAGATGCCAAACACCAAGGGAGCCAAAAAACGCCTACGACAAAGCTTTGTCCGTCGCGATCGAAATCGAGCCGCGAAGACGCGCGTTCGACACTCGCTGCGCAAGTTCCGAGAGGCTGTAGCGGCCAAGAATTTCGAAGAAGCCAAAGAATTGTCTCGAGTCGCCGCACGGCTGTTGGACAAGGCGGCCGCTAATGGTGTTCTGCATCGCAACAAGGCAGCTCGACTAAAGAGTCGCATGTGCCGCCTGATGGTCACTTCTCAACAAGCTGCTTAGTTGCCTCTCCCAGCAGTCACCCGCCCAGCAATAACTCAAGCGACGATGTCTGCCAGCGTGTTGGAGCGGGTCAATCCCGACAGATCGGACCACACACAATAGTAAGACCGCCTCAAGAGGCGGTCTTTTTTTGTGGCAGTCGCCGTGTTTACTCTGTCCGTAGCCAGTTCCATTTTGGCATCGACCGGGATGGCTACGCGGCACGGCGATGGTGATTACTTGGTCGTCGACCCGGTGTCGCCCGCTGATCCTGTGTCAACCTTGGTGTCCGAACCCGAGGACGCATCGGTCGACCCCTGATCCGTGCTGGTTGGTGCGGTCTCACTCTCGCCGGTAGTCGGCGCGGGCGCGCAACCGATCAACCAAACAGACATACAACATACGGTCGCCACAGCCAAAATACCGCGAAATCGCAACATCTTTCTTTCCTGTTCAAAGGTCCCATTCGATTGGTTCGCCGGCCCACCGCGCGAGTACGTACCCGACACAAATCACCGACCGCTTTAGCATAGCGTTTGCGATTCGGTTAAATTCAGCAGTGCCGGTCAAATTCCAGAGTTAATTCGACACTTTGTGGCGGCTAACTTTGGAAGTGTGATGTTCGCTACCTTTCTTCGTTTATGGGCGACACTGATGCAAGTCTTGCGTGTGTGGCGGAACACCTCTGTGGCTGCGGCCGTTCTTTGGGTTCACCTCAATGCCCTATGGATCTCGACGGCAGCAGCGGATGAGTGGCGAATCGGATTTGCCAAGTTGGACGTGACGCCCACCGAACCCATCCGACTCAGTGGCTACGCTAGCCGCGACCGTGTTAGTGAGGGGATTGCCGATCCACTCAGCGTGCGAGTTATGGTCTTATCGCCGGCAAAGCCTCCGACGACCACCCAAACCGCCGCAGATCGAGAAGCGTCCCAAAAGCTCGTCAATCGCACCTGTGTTCTCGTGTCCGTCGATGGGATTCTCGTAACCAGCCGCATGACGGTTGAGATCGCGCGTTGGCTGCTAGAGCAGCACGGCATTCCGCGCAGCCAGTTGGTGCTGAGTAGTTCCCATACGCATGCGGGCCCCCACATCGAATTTGGATTGGACAACCTGTTTCGCACTCCGTCCACACCGCAACAGCAGCAAGTCATTCGCAGTTACACCGAGCGGTTGGCCAGTCAAATCCGAGCTGCCATTCAGTTGGCGCTCCAGCAGCGCGAGCCTGCGACCGTTTCGATCGGAGAGAGTTCGGCAGATTTTGCGATCAATCGCCGCGTCATCCGCGACGGACAGTGGTCAGGATTTGGAGAACAGACAACTGGCCCGGTCGATCGGCGGCTACGGGTGCTGGTAGCCCGCGCGCCAAGCGGCCAATTGATAGGCGGTGCCTTCATGTACGCCTGCCACTGCACCACCTTAGGCGGACAGTTTTATCAAGTTAGCGGCGACTGGGCGGGTCTAGCCGCCAGCCGATTGGAAGTCTTGCATCCGGATGCCGTATTTCTTCCTGTCATCGGATGCGGCGCCGATGCGAATCCCAATCCACGCGGCAGCTACGATCTCGCCCAGAGTCACGCGGCCGAAATTGTTGACGGCGTCCAACACATTGTTCAAACGCCCGACGAAACACAGCCCCTAGAAAAATTCCCGGTTGCCAACTTCGGCTACGCTGGTTTGGCTCCAGAACACCCCACACCGGAGTTTCTTGAACAGCAACTTACTGCGGAGCGCCCCAATGATCGCCGCTGGGCTGAACACATGCGGGGCGCACGCCAGCAGATGGGTCGTCTGCCTGAGACGTATCCGATGCCTATTCATACGTGGCAGTTTGGCAGCGATTTGACTTGGGTATTTCTAGGTGGGGAAGTCGTCGTTGACTATCAGCTGCAACTGGAAAAGGAACTCGCCACCCAGCAAACTTGGGTAGCAGCTTATTGCGACGATGTGTTTGCCTATGTGGCTAGTGAAGCGATGCGGTCCGAAGGAGGCTACGAGGTAGATTCGTCGATGATCTACTATTTGCAGCCCGGCCGCTGGCAAACTGGGACGCAATCACTGATCATCCGGCGAGTCACCGAAGTGGCCGGCGGTCGCCTAGCCGACGCTCGGCCGTTGAGTGCTGCGGAGGGGCTTGCCAGCATGCAGGTTCCCGATGGTTTCCGAATCGAACTAGTCGCCAGTGAGCCGTTGGTCCAAGATCCGATCAACGTCGCCTTCGGCGCGGACGGTCGCGTGTGGGTTGTGGAGATGGCGGACTATCCGCGTGGCAGCCCGGGCGGCGGCCGCGTCAAATGGCTGCGTGATCGCGACGGCGATGGGCGTTTGGATGAATCGCAGGTGTTCTTGGATGGATTGTCCTACCCAACCAGTGTGTTTCCCTGGCGGGATGGCGCGCTAGTCATCGCCGCCCCGAACGTTATTTTTGCCGCCGATCGTGACGGGGACGGAGTCGCCGAAGTGCGCGAAAATTGGCTCACCGGAATTGGCGAAGCCAATCCCCAGCATCGCGCCAGCGGCTTCGAGATCGGACTGGATGGCTGGCTGCACTTCGGAGCAGGCGACGACACCGAACAACTTATCAGCGTAAGAACGGGTCGAAAGACGGATGT
>JANQOL010000686.1 GCA_028289675.1 Pirellulaceae bacterium | reverse complement strand
CGCAACCAGGTACGATAAACTAGTCGAATCCTACCTCGCATTTGTACAAGTCGCTGCCATGCGAAGGTTACTGAGTTTGATTTAAGAAACAGTGCCTAGGCGGCAACTGCCGACTTGCTGTCAACATCTCGTTTAAAAGCTTTGAAGACCCAAAACGCCGTCATCGCGATAACAACCAACAAGATATAGAGCGGAAAAAACCCGCACCGAACGATCCAGTTTGGAAACGGATATGCGTTCATTTTGGCGATTCCACGTTCGTCGCGATGAGCTTTGTTAGAGAGGTTGATCAAGCGTCCATCGCTAAACTGCAAGTATGTGCCGGATCCACCCAGCGTTTCAAAGTAGTAGATTTGATCGTCATTCTTCATAGTCCAGCGATTTGACGTCCAAATTCTGGTGACATTCTCCATGTCATTTGTATCACTATCGTCCAGCAATCTAAACGACGAGAAGTGAGATGCAACCGTGTCGATTGAGTCTCCATTCTGAATGCGAGAAGCAAGAATCGAGTTCACATAATGTTCACCGTATGTCGTGGATACCCAATTGTCGAAGAGATTCGCCAGGGGGAAATATGCTGAGACGACAGCCATAAGAACCAGTAGTGTTCGCAGCGAGAAGCGACCTTGATTCATCTGATGGGCCTGCTCTGAACTGGATGACGTCAGGGTTCAGCGAGCCGGAACGATTGGCTCACCACTTCGTAGAATCGCGCAAACCCGGCTTCGTTGCAACCCACGGTTCGCCGCATTTCCTTGTAGATTTCGCGGTTCACCGTCCATGCTACAGTAGCGGTAGTTTCATAGGGAGAACTAACATGATCAGAATCGTTGTGCAAGCTGATGTTGCCGACCAGATTCGCCGTTCCGATGGTCAGATTGAATTAGTCGATCAAGAAGGCAATCGTGTTGGCGTAGTACGTCGCCCTCCAACCAGCGAAGAAATCGAATATGCAAAATCTCGTATCGGTAGTAGGGGACCCAAGTGTTCCGTGGATGAACTGATTGCGAAGGTTGAATCGTTGTGAATTACGATGTCGTGCTGTCCATGGAAGCGGTCGAGGACGTCTTGCGAATCACCATGGCGAGCGGCTCAAAATCGGAGGCCGTCAAGGCGTCGAGGCAAGTCCAAGAGGTGTTGCGATCCTATCCCGCCGCAGCAAGGTGAGCATCTGAGCGAAGGCTTGTATTACCTGGACCGCGATCCACTGCGCGGCTTTTTCACGATTGATGTTGATGAGATGACCGTCGAAATCGTCAATGTGAAGCAAGTGTAGGTTTAGTCGGCGAAGGGCCGCGATAACCGAGTCGTGGCGGTTGCGACGAGCGATTCTCCATTCTCAAAACTCCCGACTTCGCCACTCGAGTGCATTTTTTTGCTATCCAGCTTCGACCTGCTCTTTCGCACCTTTTACCGCTCGATATAAATCTAGGCAGGCATCGGACAGTTCATCGACATGGATTGAGCAGTCAAGCCACGTAAATGTCTTGCCGCCGTTGGTGACAGCGAAGTTTTCAAGGTATTGCCGTTCTATAGATTTGTCCCAACCATCGTCGACTGAATACTCGTCGATGTGTTCTGCGATATCACGCAGTTTTTTCAGTTCAGGCAGAGCTTTATCAAAAGCCGACAGTGCGTTCGCGATCTCGCCGTTAGTTTCTTGCGCCTTTTTCGCTAGGTTACCTGCGCGTCGAAGCCTTGTTGCAGCGACAACGAGAAACTCGAAATCCGCAATTCGCCGACCAAGAAAAGAGCTGTCCTCTGGTTCGGAGCTGCCGATTCGTCTGACCTGCATTTGGATCGTGAACATCGCACGATTCGCGCGAATCATCGCTCGATTGAAGATTTCTTCAGAGTCGGCGATCTCGTTCTTCGTTGTCATTTCGGCTCCAAGTTTACAACTGCGTAAACTTTGTGACAGCGTCCATGGCGATAGGTTCACTCTGCTGGATAACGCGCCGCGAGTCATCCGCTTTGGAGGTTTGACTTTCGGCACTAGGTGATTTTACTACGAAGTCGGTTGCACTCACTCGTTGGCCTGCGGGGTCTCGCGGCCTGACGGACTGAGCCTCACGACGCATTCGATTTCAACTGGCTAGGTGTTTACGTTAAGCAAGTTGGCCAAGGCCCTGAAGCGACGCCGTCGCGGCGAGGCCGTCAGGCCAACGTTGTGATTGACCGGATTGTAAGAACCGAGTTCGTCCGAGAATTCTACCGCGTCTGACAACACCGGTCCAATCACTTGTTGCCGTCTCGGCTCACTGGAGTTGCAAGTGCGGTAGTTGCGACTCCAAGTGGATGCTTGCCAGCGGTATCACGCATCACCTCGGGAGCGATGGCAAAGCAAGGAACCAACACTGCTGTCAAGACAAACTCCGATTCACCTGCCAGCATCCAGACAAGATGCCAGAACACCAAGCAGGCTATCCCGAAGGAGTCGCTGCGCCATCCTGAGGGTCGGAAACGTGGCGTGACACCACGCTCTACTACTGATCCAAGATCAGCAGCGCCAAAGCATGAGTCTCCATCAGCACCAAACTTCTGCACCGGTGGTAGCTAAGCACCGATGTTGTTGCAATCAACCTCAGATAAATCCGAGGTCAATCACAACGCTGCCACCACGGCATGGATGCCGAGCGGCAACGTAAAAGGGCACCGAGCGGCGATGAGCAACCATCCATTTCAGAAACACACATCAATCGCCGCTTTGGTGCACCGCATAATCATCCGCCTTTCAAATTGTCGTTTGCAGCCTGCTTGCCATTTTGGGGCAGCAAGGAAATGCCACGAAAATCAGAGAGCGTCAGTTCGTACTCGTCAGTCTTGCCGTTTTGTTTGCCGTCATCGTTCAGGTGATGCACGGTAATCGAAACCACCGCATCAGCCTGTTCAATTATTTTCATGTCACTTTTTTTGGGTGGCGTAAAAGACGGGGTTGTCAACTCAATTTGGAGTACACGACTAGGTTTATCAATCGACCATTTAAAAGAATGCAGTTGAAGATTGTTTTTCTCATCGTCACGACGTAGTAACACAGTGCTACGTACTGAAAAGTGCTTCAGCGAATCGAAGTGCAATTTAAACGTATACCCATTCCAACCGCCGAACGCGGCGCCTGAACTCATCGTCAGCCGACCAGGATTATCCTCTGCCCACGCGGGCGTAAGGCTTGCTGGCTGCGCAGAAGCAGATGAAGGAATTACCAAGATCAAGATTGCGAAAACAAATTGTTGAGTATTCATCTGACAGATCCCAGATGGATAACGACCAAAATCACCGGCGGCGACAGGTGATCGCTCATTGGAATACGCCCGGACTTCGCCGCTTCGGTGCATTTTTTGTTATCCCTCGACTTTGAGTTCCCAGTTGGTTTTGTGGGCGTGATTCGCAAACGCATCTCGGGTCGCCTGTGCCCAATTGTGGCGTGACCGAAAACCGAGATCAACAAATCCAAGTGATTTCGTTCAGCTCGGCGAACTTGTTTCTTACCGGTTGGTGAGGTGAGAATAAGTAATTTCGGCCTGTTCTCATCGGCTGGTAGCAGCGGACCACATCCAATCCGCAACTTATTCTCTCGGCTGCAAAGCCATGAAGTCAAGCTTGGTCACCAAATCGACGTTCTATTTCTGCCCTGGCTTTGATGCTTGACCATCGGTTTGGGAGGGGAGCGGCCGCAAGTACCTGAGAAAAAAGTCCGATTCGCCTGTAACCGAACCTGGGGCTATCTGCACTACTCCCACGAAAACCACTTTGAAGGGATAGTGATGTCTACGAACACCAGATTGAATCCTCGCCTGATTTCCGCTTGCCTTGCACTGTTTGGGCTGTTGGTTCCGCATGTCGTCTGTCGCGGCGAAGATTGGCGGCAGTTCCGAGGCGAAAATGCGGCCGGAGTTTACGCGGGCAATGTACCGACGGAGTGGGGAGATCAGCAGAATCTAAAGTGGATAACTCCGTTGCCCGGAAAGGGAGTCAGCAGCCCGGTTGTTGTCGGCGATCGGGTCTTCACCACGACGTTCTCAGGTTCTGGGCAGGAGGTGAGCCAACCTGGGAAGATCGAAAACCTGAGGCGACATCTTGTTTGTGTCGATCGGCAATCTGGAAAAATTTTGTGGGAACGCAGTCCGCCAACGCGATTTCCAGAGGACAAATTCGAGGGGTTCATTACCGACCACGGATATGCAAGTTGCACCCCGGTTTCTGACGGCGAACGCGTTTTCGTCTTCTTCGGGAAATCAGGAGTGTATGCGTTCGATCTGGAAGGAAAACCATTGTGGCAGCAATTCGTTGGCGGTGAGTCGGGGCCCACGGAGTGGGGCGCGGGCGCAAGCCCATCTATCTACAAGGACTTGCTGTTGGTGAATGCCTGCGACGAGACTCAGGCACTCATTGCCTTGGATCGAACTAGTGGTGACGAAGTGTGGAGAGTTGAGGCTCAGTTGTACGAAGGGAGTTATTCGACTCCCGTCGTTGGCAGGGCAGCGGATGGGAGCGATGAAATTGTCATCCCGCTAGCGGATGAGATTTGGGGAATCGATCCGGATACTGGCAAACTGAAATGGTGGGTGGCAGTGTCGCTCGGAAAGTACATCTGCTCGACGCCAGTCATTGGCGACGGCGTAGCTTATGTAGCGGCCAGCAGCAAAGTAATTGCGATCAAGCTTGGCGGCATCGGAGATGTGACAAAGTCTCACACTTTGTGGTCTCGCAACGCGGGCCCCGGCGTTCCGTCACCGGTGCTGGACCAAGAAAATCTGGTCTGGGTCGGAACGAACGGAATTCTGACTTGTGCAGACACTGCGACGGGTAAGACGATTTGGCGCAAACGGATGGGCAAAGGAAGTCGAAACATCACTTACGCGTCTCTGACGAAAGCCAACAATGTGTGGCTTTCAATGACACAGCAGGCAGGCACGATCGCGTTTCGGCTCAAGCCTGAGTTCGAGGAACTGTCCATCAACCAGTTTGCCGGAGACAACAGTCCGTTCAAGTGCTCATTCGCGGCGGCCAATGGTGAACTGTTTGTCCGCTCGGACCAATTTCTGTACTGTATCGCCGAAGGTGGGATGGCTGACCTCGCGAAAGTCGAATCACGAATCCCCACACAGAGAGTCACGGACGCGTTCTCGTCCATCATCCAGAGCAGCGGGCGAGTATTTCAGGGGCGAAGTGGAAACAGCGTCGGACCGGCTCAATTGTTGATGACGTTCGATGTGAACAACGACGACAAAATCAGTCCAGAAGAACTGGCTGAGTCCCCCATGCCGAAGTTTGTACAATCCATCATGATGACCAAAGGTGATCAGAACAAAGACGGTTTTATCGACGCGGAAGAACGCAAGACGCTGCAAGCTTCGATGCAGGGCAAACCCGGAGAAGTCATAGGACGCAAGAACGCCGCCAATCGCCCTGTGAGGCCGCCGGTGTTGGTCGGAGCGAGTCCTTCTAATTGAATACCTCAACGAACCAGCATCCAGAAGTATGCAGCTCACTTTGACAAGCCCCGCGGCACCTGTAGACACTGATCTCGGTCACAAGCTCAGCGTGTGGCTTGATCATTGCGCGATGTTTGCGGTTCGGCCAGGCGAGACGGAAGTCGTTCTCAATCAGGATGAAGCGAAACTAATCAAAGCGGCGTGCAGCGGCGACGAAAATGCATTTCGACAAATTGTTGATGGGTATCAATCAACAATCTCGACACAGATGCGACGCTTTAGCCGCGACCGTAACGTCGTTGAAGATCTCGTCCATGACGTGTTTGTCGAAGCCTTCATGAGTCTCGGCAGCTACAAAGCGAAGAGCCCTTTTGAACACTGGCTAAGGAAGATTGCCGTTCGCGTCGGCTATCGGTATTGGCAGGTGGAGGCCCGCGACAAGCGTCGATTGGAAATACTCCGTGAAGATGCCGTCACGGCAACATCTACCACGGAGTCTCCAGACGATGCAAGTGAAGCGCGGGAACAGCTACACGTCATGCTGACGAAACTGGCGCCTCGAGATCGGCTTGTATTGACGCTCTTGTACTGGGATGGCCACTCCGTCGCTGAAGCAGCCAAGTTGGCAGGCTGGACTCAGTCTTTGGTCAAGGTTCAAGCTCATCGCGCCCGTAAACGACTGAAGAAGCTCCTAGAGGAAGATCGATGACAACCAGTAGTCCTGAAAACTGGCTCCGCCAGCGTATCGAACTGTGTGAGCAAGTAGAAGATGCTCCCGTGGATGTCACCGACCGGGTCTTGGCAACTTTGGCCAACTACGACTCGGTAGGTCTGGCCGTGGATAAGACACCACTAGTTCTTGGCGGAAGCCTGCTGGCTTTAGCGGCATCGATCATGCTGGTGCTCCTCCCGAGTGCGACGATGATGACGGAGCCGTGGATCAGCTTTTGGCTCATTTAGGTAATGCTATGAGTTCCATGAATCCATCATCGACTCGCAAACTCACTCGGTGGCGAAGAGCACTGCCTGTTTGGGTTCAAGTTGTAGTCTTGCTGGTCGTCTTCGTCAGTGGGATCGGTGTCGGGGCCGTAGGGGCTTCGCGTTACGTGTTGTCACGAATGCAGCACTATCGAGCGCACCCGGAAGTGCTTCCTGCCGAAATTACCAATACACTGACGAGCCGATTGGGACTGACGGCGGAGCAATCAGATGAGGTTCTGGCCGTGATTACGAAACGGCATGGGCGGATTGAAGAAGTCCGTCAGGCATCTTCACCTGAGATTCACTCGGAATTCGATCTGCTAGAAGAGGAAGTCGCGGCGGTCTTGAACGAAGAGCAGAAGCAGCGCTGGCTTGCCACCGCCAACTGGGTGCGCAAGTCCTTTCTTCCCTTGAATCCCGATACTGACCGCGGCTCGAATTAGAACGCCACGCAAACTTAGAGCAGGTCTAAAACCTGCCTGATGGCGTCTTCAAGTTGTCTATTCGGGGTGCAGTCGTAGAGAAGCGAAAGCACGACGCGCGTTCATGTAACCACCGCGCAAAAAGGTCTGGCTGGCGTAACCAACCTGTCTCGGGCTTTCACTACTGCGATGAAGCGATTGACTTTCACGCCTGACGTCAACGCCGCTAAAACTTCTTTCACTGACGATGGAGATCTTGAAATGAAACTATTTGCTAGTTCGATCGCATTACTGCTTGCGCTATCCACAGTCGTTGTAGCCCAAGCTGGCAGTTCTGGTCGACCGTTCGGTCCACCGGCCGAGGTCGTTGCTGCCTGGGAAGCCGGCGTTGGCGATCTTCTGCCCGGTCCGCCTGATTGGGTTGTTGCCATGCAAAATGGTGTCAAGGAGCGCCCCGCCAGCGTGCCTCCGTGGGTTGCTCGAATGCATGAACAAGCCGCTGAGATTGGTCTTCCCGGCCCACCACCCGAAGTGATCGAAGCATGGAAAAATGGCGTCGGAGAGATCCTTCCTGGCCCTCCTTCGATCGTTCTCGAAATGCTTGAGACATTTGGGCGGAAACGCTAACCGGCCGACAATCATGAAATCGAGGCGACGGCCAGTCGCGAATTCCATGTGGCTGGCTGTTTTCGATTGTCGACCCGCAGATGCCTCTACGCGTCATCACTGCTAGTGATCGCCCAAGCCAATAACGGGCGGCGCGACCTGCGTTCGCCTGACACAATTGATTTCCTAAGTTGCTTTGGTCCGCTGGACTTCGGGAACCGCACCGGAGCGCAGCAGGCGCAATTCTTTCAGTTTCATGTCGCAATCTCGGATGCTGAACGCTCTTACTAAGCGACAAGAGAACAGCAGAGAAATTGAAGGGCTCGGTCAGTCACTTTTTTAGGGACCGCGACTTCGCAGGCGAAGTGCTCTGCTCGTTGGTCAACGGATCGTCATTCGTACGTCTTGTGGATCCAATCCATCTCTCTGTCACCAGCTGAGGATCGGAGGATCTGCACATGCGCAGAACTCCGCACCATTCATTTCGACGACAGATTGAGGAGCGGACAAAGATGAACGAAAAAAAGCGTGGCAGTTGGTGCTGGCGTCGTGAGTTGCAGAGTTGCTTTTATCGGGTTTTAAGCCTGGCAATAATTGTCCAGCTCGCGTCATTCTCGAGCGAAAGTCGGGCTGACGAATTGGGGCCAGAAACGGAAATCAGGCTACCGAAAGTAAGCGCGGACGAATTGAAAGCCGCTCAACTTCAGCTCTTCGAGACTCTTCCGAAAGTGAAAGCCTGCTGTGTCAGAATCAAAGGTAATGGTAGTGGAGTCATCATTGGCTCGGACGGGCTGGTGTTGAC
>JANQOL010000675.1 GCA_028289675.1 Pirellulaceae bacterium | reverse complement strand
CGTGGTAATGGTCGTGGATGGTACCGGAACCGGAGCGTAGGTCGAATTCGGCTCGTTGGAGAATACTCGTGAGCCGTCCGCCAACTGGATCAGCACATTACTGACCGCTATGGCCGTGTTTTGAGCATCGCGAGTTTGGAAGACCACCTGGATGCCCGGCTGGTTGGCCCAAAACGATAAATCAACGGTCGCGTTTTGTGGTCCCGGTCCAACCAACACGACTTCATTGACGCCCGCGTTCTGAGCGTCCGAAGTGGCTACGCGGATCGTGTTGCCAAATTGATCGGTGACAAAGACGTCCAAAATGCCGTTGAAGATCTCGTAGTCAAAGTTGACTGCTGGCTGATCAAAGAACGCATCGTAGGTCTCCAAGGAGAACGTGCGAGTTGGCTCGACCGCCAAAGGCCCCAACACTAAACCGTCCAACAGAATCGGTTCATCACCGGTGCCAATTTGCTCGCCCCGCTCGCCAAAACCAACAATCACCCGGTTGATACGAGTGTCTGGATCGGTACTCTCGAATACCAGCTGCAAGTCATTCTGACCGGCAAAATCGTAGCCCAGGGTTGCATCGGCAAGTGGAATCTTGATCGAGTTGGTGCCGATGGGCAGATCCAAGCGATTGGGGTCGAAGGCCGAAGTGGCTACTTGAACTCGGTTTCCATTGGACTGTTGAACATAAATGTTGAAGTCACCCAAAGCGCGGGTGTAATTCAAGTAGACCGCCGGCAGGTCGGCGGCCGTATAGGCACCAAGATCGAATTCCGCCGACACCAACTCTCCGGTAGCACCGACGGTCTGCTGTGGCAAGAAATTGGAAACCACCGGTGGGCTGCCCGAGGTCACACCCGGTTGGTAACCAGTGTCCACGATGCGCAGTACGGAATCGACAGGGATCACGTCGAAGGGATTCAGGATCTTGGCTCGCGGCTGGTAGCCGGCGGAGGAAATGCCCACCAAGTAACTGCCTTCCGGCAATGCGATGGGACCAATGTAAGCATCCTTGGTACCCGCCGAACCTCGCGAAAGATCGGCAACGTCCGTGACCGACAGGGGCCGCGGTTGATCCTCGGCAATGTTACTGGAATCTCCCGAGTAGATCAGACGATACTGGAAGCTACCAAAACCGAACTGTCCGGAAGGCTCTTGACGGAAGATATTGATCGACGTGTCGGGACGATTGAAGCCGTCGGCATAGTCGATATCGAAGACCACCGAAGCGTGTCCGCCAGCCAGGTTGCCGACAATATCATCTTGAGAAATGTCCAAGTGATAGAAGTCGACGTCGCGACTATTGCTCAGCTCGCCGGCCACACTGATACCGCCCTTGGCCGTATCCAGGAGGTTGCCGATGTACTGCGGCCGGTTTCCAATTTGCTGGTCGATGGTGTCGAAAAAGAAGAACTGATTCTGAACTCCGTCCCCAATGGCGGTGCCGTTGTTGGCATAGATTTCACCACTGCCTGTGAACGATTGATCCGCGCTTTCGTCCTCGGCGATTTCACCGATCAACGGCGACGAGCCGGGCAAACCTCTCAGGTGCACACCATTGGTCGCGTAGCGAATATCGGCGAAATTGACGGTCGAGCCAGCCCATTCCTGGGCTTCCTGGAGACGCACTTGAACTTGGTACGAACCCGAACTCAGCCCAGCTGAGAAGTTGTTCTGATCCAAGCTGGCACTACGTACTCGGAAGTAGAACGTGCTGCGACTGCCGAGTGATCCAGGCAATCGAACTCGGAATCCAGGATCCAGAGGATTGGTCGTGCCATCTTCTTTGATCGCTCCGCTGCTGGTTCGACGCACACTAGAACTGCTGGTGTTCAGCGGATTGACACTGCTGGCGTCGATCAGACTGGACACAAACAACAAGTTGGGATTGGCCGATTCGGCCGTGCTATTGTCACTGCGAGCCAACAGCGATCCGTTGGCGTCCAACAACTCCAACACCAGGTCGAGATTGTTCTTGGTGTAGTCCACATCCAACCAGATTTCGGTCCCGGCTGTAGCGGTGAAACTGTAGACGTCGACATCCTCACTCTGGCTCAACACGCCTTCGACGGTGAAACCTAACCGACGATTCTCGTTGCTCGCCGACGCGCTGGAAGCCAGATCACCCAACACTTGAGCACTGGCGGGCACACCATTGGGTCCAGGCGCGGCCGCGTTAACGTCTTCCACTTCCAGCTCAATCGACACATTCCGGTCATTGGAATACTGATCCAATAACAGTCCACGCCAGTCGCCGGACTGGGGTACGGAATCGATACCATCGTTGTTGGTATCGGTCTGTGGATTGCCATCAGGCTTCAATCCAGCACCGACCGTGTCATCAAAGAGGCTGGTCAGGATGACTGGAAATCCAGGTTGTCCTAGAACGTGCAACGTACCGCCCACGCGATCGGAACTGGTTGACAGATCGCCGTAGGCTGTCAGCCCCGCACCCAGGTACCGATTGAAGTTCGAACCATACCCTTCGAATTTGACGACCAGGGATTCGCTGGGGGCACTTTGCAGCCGCAGACCACCATTGTGTTGCACATTGCCGACCAAGATTTCTTCGGTGACGACGTGCACAATGTCGGTATCATCCCAGACGCTGGCTGTTGTCAGCACGTCGGCCGCTCGAATCTCCAAACCATTGAGGCCGTTGCCGTCGAAACGGTTACCACGAATCAGCGGACCTCGGTTGGCCAGGTACTCGGAGCTGCGGTCAGCGGCCCCCGTCTGACGCCCCGGATCCGGCAGCACTTCGTCGGTCATGCTGTTCAGATCAATTTCAATGGCGCTGCCTTCGTTGTCGATGAAGGTATTGCCGATGATCGTGGGTTGAGCCCCACGCACAAAGATGGTGGACTGGGCATTGCTAAGGCGCCCAAACCGAGTTCCCGGGCCTTGTCCGCCAAAGCCGTCCGCATTGTTTTCGAACAACGAATTGGCGATGCGCGCGTCGGCTTGATGAATCTCGATCGTGTTGAAGGCTCGGAACGTGCCGCCAATGGTGGTCACACCACCACCGTAGGCAAACCTGGAGTAATCGATGCTCAGCGTCGACGTCGGAGCCGCATAGATCCCGCCCCAATCCCTTGGCGAAGGCTGATTGGTGCTTTGATTGTTGTTGGTGTCAAAGGTACCGCCAGCACCCACCGTGTCATCCAGCTTACTGGTAAACACGATCGGCACGCCGTCGACACCTTCAGCGAACACAGTCGCACCGAACGTAGCCTCGATGCGAGCTGCTTCCAGCTTGATCACATTGCCTGGATCGATGACCAGCGACGCGTTCACCCGCGGACGCCGCACACCGAAGTTATCTTCTGGCAACGCGCCGCCGATGGTCCCGCCCAGGTCAGTAAAGGACGTTGTGCTGATGTCACCCGCGTCCAGCAACTCGCCCACCAACTGGTAAGGAGCGCCACCCGTGGCCGAACTGCGGTAGATCCTGCGGCCGATATAGCCCGCCAGCGTCAGCGGCAGTTGATTCAGTTGAATGGCCGCATCGCCGGACACCGTCAAATCGGCGGTCGCATTCGATGCCAGTCCTTCGCGGCCACCGGCATCCAGCATCACGATTCGGTAGTTGTAAGTACCCTGGGGAAGCGTTCCGCCAGCGGGGATCTCGCTGGCAATGACACCCGACACTTCCGCGCGATCGCGCTGCAAGGTGCCGCCCAAGGACTGACCAATGTCCAGGAACGTCGATGTGTCCTTGTCCAGCTCTCCAATCAGGTCATAGGGCCCACGACCACCCGGTTGGCTGCGATACAGTTTGCGGCTGATAAAATCACCGGAGGCACCCGGTAGCCCAGCCACGGTAATCGCGTCGTGCGTCGCGGGCAGATCCAAGTCCAAGCTTGGATTGGAGGACACACTCTCATAACCATTGCGATCAACGAACGTCACCTTGTAGTTAAACACGCCAGGCAGCAGACTACCGCCCACCGCCGGAGCCGTGGAAATCAAATCAGCCGATGGCGCCGAACTATCCAAAATGGCACCACCGGGATCGCCGGTCACAATCAGATTCTCGGTGATCAGGTGCACGATGTCCGTGTCATCCAGACGCCCTGGAACGGTCAACGTGCGAGTGGATCCGTCGGCCGGTGTGTCCACGCGAATGAACAACCCGTTGAGCGAGTTGTTGATCAAGGTGTTGCGTTGGATATTGGGTCCGACCCGATCGTAGTCACTGGTAAACTCGCCGCTGGCCTGGAACCTCGGCTCGTGGAAATTCGTTTCCTCAAAACTGTTGGGCAGAGCGCTCATCGCCGCATCCGCACCAAACTGAATGATGTTGTCGGTGATCGTGGGGCGAGTGTCCAACATTTGAATCGAATTGACCGTTCGTTGGACGGAATCCACCAACACGGTACCACCGCCGTAGCGGATGTCCGCGTGATTGACATACCGCAAGAAAATGCCTTCATCTTCCAAATCACTGCGACCGGCTGAAGCGTCGACATCGCGCTGGAAGGAAATGCCTCCCCAATCGCCAGGAGATGGACTGGTGGTGGGCGAATAGGTGTCCAACCCGATACTCTCATCCAACCACGAAGTAAAGAACACGTTGCCAGAAGCGATCGAGCCATCGGGCTGACGCACTGCGTTGCCGTCGACGTCCAGTAGCAACGGAGCGCCTAGGACTTGCAATGCGGATCCGGAGCGGTCGATATTTAGATTCGTACTACCGATATTGATGGCCGCCTGACGTAGCTTGAAGATTGCTCCAGCGTCGATCATCGTCGTCACGCCTTGGGGCACATCCATACTCACGCCATCCGGCAGAATGGAGTTGGCCAGCAAGCCCTTACCAATTTCATAGGCAAAGTTGTCGTCAATGGTGGCGATGTCACCGTCGGCACCACCATTGCCAACGATCCGCACAATGTCGCCGGGATGCGTTGTACTGAACGCGTTGGGCACACCAGCGCCAGAGATATTGTTGAAGGGTCGCTCCAAGCTACCATCCGCGTTGAAGCCAGCCGACTTGTCGACGAAGATCGTCTTGCCAGCAACATCGATGAGTGCCAGCTGCGGATCCAAACTAATCGACCGCTCGCCGACCAGCGTCAATTCGTTTCCGTTCGCTGTCGCTGTTACGCCCAGCTCGGGTCGACCATTGATCGCATCGGCCACACGCGAGGCTAAATCGCCGGCAGTCAAGTTATTTGTGAAGTTGATGGGCACGCGTCCGGCGGCCACGACACCGGTGCTCGTAAATTCAAAATCACGCAGCGTTCCGTTGGCGCCAATCACGGACAACACGCGACTTTCCAAAGCGGCTGAGGCGCCCGCATTGAAGCTCAACACGCGATGCAGCGGCCGTGTCTGGAACCAGAAATCGTAAGTCCCACCTGGGGTTCCATCACCGTCACCATCCAAGCCGACGGACACATCGTTGATGGCTGGTCCATCGATGTCCTGAATCGTATCGGTCGTATCCACTTGAGCGCGGAACGTGACCCGCAGCTCGTAGTCGCCTTGCGACTGGCCACCAAATCCTGTGTTCGGCAAGGCCGCGTTGTAATCGTCGTTGCCGCTGGCGCTGACGCCCAAGTAGTACACGCCTGTCGTCAGCGATTGACGAATCAATGAATCGTGGCTGAAGTAATCATCGTTTTGGGAAACCAGCTCAACGCGACCACCACTGAGGCTGACTGGATTCTGCGCTAGCGTATTGCTCCCCACCAGGGTCGCTCCATCGCCGGCCAACAACTCGACCTGGACCAACCGCTGTGCTGCGGACGATTGGTTGAGCGCGTCAACCACTTCTTGCAACGACGTTTCAAGATTGGGATTGGAGTTCAAATCCACGCCGATTGCATTCGGGAACACCAATATTCGGGGTTCACTGGTATCGTTCCGATCTGTCTGCGTAAAGATGATCTGCAGCTGATTGCCCAGCGCACCATCGGCGACGGCCGTAAACTGCAATGACAGTTCATCACCGGCGCCCAACGACGTCGTGCCAGTCGCCTGGGTCTGCCGGAACAGTTCCAAGTTGGTATTTAGGGCGCTACTATTGGCCAATCGCTGAGCGTATGTCTCGGCGGTCAGCAAGCCAACGCGATCTTCGCCGCCAAAATCAACTTCAAACCGAAACAGATCGATGTCCGTCCCGTCGGGCCGGTGCAAGTAGCGACCGTGCAAAATGTCTTGATTGCCCGGCAGAACCGGCTCGAAACGCTCGTCGCTGGCATTCAGCTGCGCATCGTTGGGATCCACCAACGGGCCGCTGCCGGCCAGGAAGGTTGGATCCAGACGCAACAAAGTGGTCTCAGGCAAATCCCCTGCATGTTCCAGCCCGAGTACCATTCCCACGGCGGCAGCCATGCGGCGTGAGAAGTTTGCACCATACTCGCTGTCCCAGTCGACATTGGCGGACATGATGACCAACGACTCATTGAAGGTTGGGTCAATTCGAACGCCAAAACCAAGGTTGAACTCGTTTTGAATTTGCGTGCCTGGACGCGGGACCAGTCCCGTAGTCTGCCCCGTGGCAATGGTCAGTCCCAAATCGGCGGTCTCGACAAACTGCACGCCGATGTAGTTGGCCCACAAGCTGAGGATCTCGCGCGACCGCTCCTTCTGCTCCTCGGTCACGGCGTTGATCAACGGATCCCCGGCCGAATCCGTCGAATACTCGTCGCGGAAGTTGTAATAGATGGTCGTGATGCCCGCCGTCGAATCGGCACCAAAGCGGCTGTTGACGTGATCTTCGAAGCCATCGCCATTCTGCGGCAGTTGGCGGTGCCCCGAATCATCGCTGGCCCCCGGCAAATCCAAATCGTAGCCTTCCGGATCAATGGCGGACGACAGGATCAAACTGGATTGGGTTTGCGTGGCCGATCCCAGAACTCCCAAATTGGCCGACGTATCAAACGAGCTGCCGAGCCCTTGTAGCCTGACCGGTGAAAACGACAGCAGCGCGTCGCCCACGACGACCGAGTCATCGCTGCCCGGTTCCAGCTCGACACTAACCAGCGCCGAGGCGGCCGACGACACTTGCAGCAAATCCAACAATTCGGCGGCCGTCAAATCGTCGCGGCCCATGTCGACCGTGATCGTTTGACCGTTGGCAGTAACAGCGGGTGTACCGCTGCCGGAGTTTTCAAAAACGACTTGAATCGGCGACGTGTTCTCACCGATCGATCGCGACGTAAATCGAAAGCGTACGGCCCCGTCGGTATTGAGATCCGTAATCGCGTTGGCCGCCGCTTCGCTACGAGTCGGTTCGATCGAACGCGTTTCCCGCGTACCAATTCGCAACCGATAAGAGGCTGGCTGCAGATTCGATCCGCCCAGCGTGTCGATGTCCGATGCAAAGGTCAGCGTGGCCGTATTGTTGGCCGCGTTGTACTTGACGCTCCGAGGGAAGTGGAACGTGTCGTCCAAGTTGCGGACGGTGTCCGACGTGTAGATCAGCTGATAGAACTGAGGGTTCTCAACCGACCGGCTGGTGGGATTGCCCGTGGCGTCATTCTCAACCAGCAGCTTGTCATTGTCGAAGTAAACAACAATCGTGTCCCGCAGCTGCTGCAAATCGCCGCCCACGCGGACGACCGGCTGAGGAACAACCGAGACGACCTGCGGACCGAGATCCAATCGGAAGTCGATGGTGTCGTGCCGCGTGCCTGGCACGGTCGGCATGAACAGGTCACCGTCATTCAAGTTGCGCAGCCCGACCACGCCACGATTCGGATCGTCAAAACCGAAGATCTCGATGCGGTAATTGTCGTCCTTGAGCGTCTCTGCAAATCGGAGCGTTACCTCGTTTTCGTCGGGTGCGTCACCGACCAGCACCACCCCCGGCTGAATCACCTGGTCGCCCGTTGCCGAGATTTCGATGGGCGAATAGCTGCCGGCGGCAAACAACCCCAGCGGCGAGGTGCCCAACCCACCATCCAACCGCGCTCGCAACCTGCCCACCAGCAGATCCGAAGTGTTGATGGCCTGAATCAGCTCGTCAGCCGTGGTGGGATCGCCGGGATTGACGTTCAACGTGATCGAGACCGTATTGCCCGACGTGGAGATCGTCGGCGGAGTTCCGGCCGCCAGCACGGCATCCGACACCTGAACGGTGTACTGCTCATCCGGCACCACGGCCGTCAGCAAAATGTTGGCAGCACCACCACTGCCAAAGTCACTCGTCGCACTGGCCAGGCCGAACGTGCCATCACCGCCGGCGGCCGTCAGCCGAATTCCGTCCAAGGTCGCCGGGTCAATGATTTGCGAATCGTCGAACCGGAAAGTCAGCTCTCGAGGCGCCTCGGTGCGGACATCGCCGTCAATCAGCAAGTCACTATTGTTCGGCTGAATGCCGATCAACTGTGGCCCAACTGCCAATAACCGACGCTCCTCAAGTCCTTCGAGCAGCATGTGCCGCATGCGCTTCTTAGCCACATCGCGAGCGTTGATCTTAGAACGAGAATTTGCCGAATGAGACTTACGGTTGGCCATTAACCAGCCCTTAGCTTGCAGGTGTGCTTCAGCATAAACCACCCCCCTTACAAGGGGAGCAGAGACGTATCACGGACGTCCAAATCGCCGTCGAAAACGGCTTGGAAGAACCACCAAATGAGGAGTGATTGCGGACCGAAAACGAGCTATAAACACGCCTTTCGACCCTATTTAGACATGGGGTCGATTATAGTTGCGGCCGGAATGGTTGCAAATTCCAATGGGGGGCACGTATCCTAAATCGCCCACTCCCGGAAAAGCTGCCCAGGTCATCAACCAATAATGCCAGTCGTAGTGATTGCGCTCGCCAGTCGGCTAACTGCTCCTACCCCATTTGAAGGATCCGGAAACTATGTGTCCACCTTTGGACGCGTCACCCAGCCGGAAGTTCCCTCAGGCGCAGAGGCAGCCGCCTAATCCTCCTAATCCGCCCAGACAGACACTTTGGATGCGGGCAATCTCGTTGCTAGCCAGCACTCTCTGTTGGTAGACACGCGTTGGTTGACACAGCCTGTTGGTAGATACCCGCCTGCCAAGCGACCGCAGCCGGGCCGATGACGAAGCCCGCCTCCAGCAAGTCAGTGGACAGCGGGCATTTAGTAGTTATCGCAGTAGGCGGGCCGAGAACCGGTGTTCCTAAGCGGAAACCATGGCAGGCATGTCGGCGATTTGATAGGCCCGAGAGCGATACAGAAAGTCGATCAAATTCCCCTCATGAGGCTGGAGCCAATTCAACCTGTTGGTCGGTATTGGACCAATATTGAGCCGGTCGACCAGCGTACTCTCGGTCAATTGGTCGATAAGCGTCTCATCAGAAGTCAGTGCCGTACAGACCAGGGTGGACCCAATGCTGCGCACCATATCCTTTTGGGGGCATTCAACCACACTCACAAAGGGGAACATATACTCTTTCGAAGCCACGCCGCGGCTCGGACGATCGGCGCGGACGATCATGGGCCGCAGGTAGGCGCAGCGCTCCTTCTCGACAAGCCGCTCTCCGAATTCGGCGGTGCAATCCGTCACTCCGGATTCAGCCAAATCCTGCTGCACCATGGCCCAGGTGCCGGTGGCCATCTGCGCATTGGTAAATGCGGCCAGCCCCGCCTCAGGATCTTCCGGTGGTAGCACGTCCACCGGGCCCAGTCGTTCAGCCAGAGCTTGCGCAATTTCCTGTGTATGACGCGAGGCCCAGATCCCCGAACAGTTGATGCAACTCCGTCCGCTGTTCGAATAGACGCTCTCGACCATCAATTCCAAGTAGTCTTCCCAGCGGTCCACCACGTCGTCGCCCAAGATAATCTTGGAGAACCCGGGACCATGAGCCTGCACACGCGGATTGCCCTCGTATTGCTCCACCGTCTGTGCACTACCAAATACCATTGCTCGCTGGCAGCGGGCGAGCAGGGTCCCACCGACGTCGTGCCCCCCGGGATACAACC
>JANQOL010000662.1 GCA_028289675.1 Pirellulaceae bacterium | reverse complement strand
ACAACGGTCCATCTCCTTTGCCGCCGCCTACCGCGTCGGTGCGGTCTTGGAGGGCTTGTTCCGCGTTTTGGGCAAGACGTCGGAACCGCCGATGACGCGCTTTGTGGCCGCTCAGCTGGCTCAAGACCATTACTTTTGTATCGACAAGGCTCGGCAGCGCCTGGACTATGCTCCCAGCGTGAACACGAGCGAAGAGCTCGCGCAGTGCGCGGATTGGCTGCGCGAGTTGGCCGCCTAAAGCACGCGCCTCGGTCCTCTGCATCCAAGGTAGAACGAAAACCCAGACATGCATCCCGCACTGTGGCAGTTGATGTGGTTTGATCTACGCGGAACTTGGCGAAGTTTGCTGAATGTACGTCGCCATTGGCGACAGTTTGGGATGTTGTTGCTCGTGTTCGCCTGCGTTGGACTGTTCATCAGCATGCGAGTTGGCAACGGTGATGGCGGAGTTTCCGGGCGGTTCGGACCCGCAATGCCGTTCTGGGCCTTGATCTACTTGTTAGCTACCTGGCTGACCGCATCGGCCGACCGCGGGCTGGTGATGCGGCCGGCCGAGATCCACTTCATTGCTGGCGGGCCCTTTCGCGAGCGGGATATCATTACACTGAACCTGATCCGGTTGTCCGGCCGAGCGTTCATCAGCGCATGCGTTTTGTCACTCATCGCGTTGGCCTACGTGCCCAATTACTTGGCGGCGCTAGTCGGGATGTGGCTGCTGATACTGGTATCGCTGCTGGTCGGCATGTTGGCTTCATTGACCGCTCGCAGCGCCCAACCTCAATTGATCCAAGTAATCCGTAGGCTGTTCAACGCGGTGGCCATTGCGCTGCTCATCGGACTAATCGCGCAAGCTATTCGCAGTGTGCAGGCCAGTGGCGAACCGTTGCGAGTTTCCCAAGTAGCTGCTGCGGCTGGCAGCACGCCAATAGGCAGCCTGTTGCTGCCACCGCTGGCGTGGATGTTCGCCCCGTTGACCGCCCATAGCATAGTACCGGAGGTGCTGAGTCTGCTCCCGATGCGAGTCGGTGTATTGGGTGTTCTGGTGGGTTTGATTTACCTACTTGGCGGACGCTATTTGGAAGCGTCAGCGCGACGCACGGATCTATCGATTGCTAAACGCCAAAACGCTCGGCGGAGCGGCGTATCGGGCAGTCCCAGCAGCAACACTTGGACAAAGCAACTGTCGCTACCGGTGTTCGGGCGCTGGGGTGGTGTAGGAAGTGTGGCTTGGATGCAGATGGTCCATTCGCTGCGCGTGTTGCCGCGATTCCTGGTATTCACGGTAGCGATCGTGGGTGTCGTGCTGGTGATTCCATTGATGGTGGACCGGCAGCGCATCACGGGCTGGAGTGCCATGGTTTGGATGGCTGGATTGACGACGTACGCCGACTTTTTGCTGCTGTTGCAACTGCCGGTTGGATTTCTGGGACCGGTGGCTCAGCGCGAAGTTCTCAAATCACTGCCCATTCCTTCCTGGCGACTTGTGTTTGGACAATTGGCCGGACCGGTGATCCCACTGGCAGTTCTACATCTAGTCATCATCGGCTTGTTTCTCTATCTGGTGCCCGCGCAATGGCCGGGAGTATTGGTAACTGGCGTGGCCTTAGTGCCGGTCGCGGGCGTGTTGATTGCGAACGTCAATCTATTGGGTGTGTGGAACAT
>JANQOL010000649.1 GCA_028289675.1 Pirellulaceae bacterium | reverse complement strand
GTCCACAGCGAGTTGGGAGTCCAGGATCCGGTGAAGGTCTGCCGGGATGGCGTGGCCAAAGCCAAGGAGATGCAAGCTGACGTCGTGATCTTGGACACCGCCGGCCGCTTGGCCATCGACGAAGAGTTGATGCGTCAGTTGAGTGAGATCGACAAGCGGGTCAACCCGGATCAAGTCTACCTGGTCGTGGATGGGATGACCGGCCAGGACGCCGTTAACAGCGCCGCCGCCTTCAATGAAGCGTTGGAGTTGGATGGCGCGATCATGACCAAGCTGGATGGTGACGCGCGCGGCGGAGCTCTCTTGAGCGTCAAGCACGTGACGCAGGTGCCGGTCAAGTTTATCGGCACCGGCGAGCACATGGATGCTCTAGAGCCGTTTCGGCCCGAAGGCATGGCCGGCCGAATCCTGGAAATGGGCGACATCGTGGCGGTGGCCCAAGAAGCGCATCGCATCATTGACGACAAAGAGCGGGAGAAGCTCGAATCCCGCATGGCTTCCGGACAATTCACGCTGGAAGACTTCCGAGGTGTTTTGGAAAAGATAGCCAAACCTGGCCTCATGCAGAAAATGATGGGGCTGATGCCGGGTATGGGGGACCTGCGCAAGGCCATGGAGGGCGAGGACACCGATGGCGAAATGCGCAAGATGCTGGGCATGATCGATTCCATGACGCCCCACGAGCGACGGAACCCAAAGACGATCGACACGCCTCGGCGGAATCGCATCGCCAAGGGTTCTGGCGTGGCACCCTCCATGGTGACCGGGCTGATCAAACAGTTTTCGGTCATGGCTCCCATGATGCAGATGGTCGCCGGCGGGGGCGCCAAGGATCGCATGGCCATGATGCAACAAATGCAGCAGTCCATGATGAATGACCCCACCATGAGCGGGGTGAAGACCAGGAAGAGTACTGGAAAGCGACTGACCGCCAAGGAGCGTGAACGGCTGCAGAAGGAGCGGCAAAAGCAGCTGAGACGTTTGAAAAGAAAGAAGAAATAGGGCTCCCGGAAGGCTCACATTTGAGTTACAACTTGTGGCCTGATTCAAAAGTCTGAGGAGATTGTGTGTGGCCGTTCGTATTCGATTGAAGAAAATGGGGCGTAAGGCGCGTCCGTTTTACCGCTTGTGCGCCGTCGATGGACGGGCTCCCCGTGACGGCAAAGTCATCGAGGAATTGGGCAGCTACGACCCCATGGTTCCCGAGACAGACGCTCGCGTGACATTGAAGAGCGAACGCGTCGATTATTGGCTGGGTGTGGGTGCTCAACCGTCGCACAAAGCCGGTGTGCTGATCAAGAAATACGGCACCGATGGGACGCACCTAGAGCAACAAAAAGAGGCGCTTGAGCGACTGAAGCATCGCAGTCCAGCACCCGCTGCCGCGGCGTCTCCCGCCGCCGAAGCTCCTCCTGCGGAGACTCCCGCTGCCGAGCCTGCGAGCGAAGCGGCTCCCGAATCCGAAACCACGGCAGCCAGCGAAGAGCAGACTCCCGAAGAGACTCCATCGGAGTCCTAGGCGCCACCGTCCTAGATTGCCAGATTTATGCAGGCAGCTCCAACCGAGCTGCCTTTTTTCGTGGCTGCTCGGAATATTTGTAAGGAATTCGAGCTACCGACCGTCCTACTGACCAAAGGTGTCGTGCCGGGGGCGATGCTGGAAGTACGGCGGTTGGTTGCCGTTGCCTGGTCGATTCGTTAGGATCGCAAATTCGCTTTCCGACTGATCTGGGTTGTCATGGCCGGAGTCGCGATGGAAGTGCGCTGTTGCCAACCCCCATCGCTCGCGTTGTCGGCGCGAGTGACTGCGCCTATTCGTTCTCCGCAGGAGTCAAGCCCCAGTTCCCTAGTTCAGTTAGGAGTTTCCATCAATGGTCACCGTTGCGAGAAAAACCATGGCAAAGAAGAAGAATTCAAAGAAGAGTTCCGCGTCTGGCCCAGAAGGCATGGAAGCGGTTTACAAGCGCGAACCCGGCCTGAAGAACACGTTGGAACAGATTGAGAAGCAGTTTGGAGAGGGTGCCATCATGCCGCTGGGCGGCGAGGGCACGCTCAAGATCAGCGGCGTCGCCACCGGCAGCCTTTCGCTGGACATGGCCCTGGGAGGCATGGGTGTCCCTCGCGGCCGCATTATCGAGGTGTTCGGTCCCGAATCCAGCGGTAAGACAACGCTAGCACTTCATATCTGCGCCGAAGCCCAAAAGGCGGGTGGAATCGCATCGATCATTGACGCCGAACACGCTTTCGATCCCAGCTGGGCCAAGAAGCTGGGTGTCGAGCTAGACACGCTGCTAGTTTCTCAGCCAAGCAGTGGCGAAGAAGCCATGCAAATCACCGAACATCTCGTGAAGAGCAATGCCGTGGACGTCATTGTGGTCGACTCTGTGGCCGCGTTGGTGCCCAAACAAGAACTGGATGGCGACATCGGCCAATCCCACGTGGGGCTGCAAGCCCGATTGATGAGTCAATCGATGCGGAAGCTGACCGGAGCGATCGCCAAGAGCAAAACCGTTGTTATCTTCATCAACCAAATCCGTGAAAAGGTCGGGGTCATGTTTGGCAGCCCCGAAACAACTCCCGGCGGTCGGGCATTGAAGTTCTATTCTTCTAGCCGTATCGACGTGCGACGCATCGGAGCGCTCAAAGACGGTGAAGACGTCGTCGGGCAGCGCGTACGCTGCAAGATCGTGAAGAACAAAGTCGCGCCGCCGTTCCGGGTCGCCGAGTTCGACATGATGCACAATTGTGGTATCAGCTATGAAGGCGACTTGCTGGACCTAGGTACGCAGCACAAGATCGTATCCCGCAGTGGATCTTGGTTTAAGTACAATGAGACTTACCTCGGACAGGGCAAGGAGAAGGCGCGAGCGTTCCTGCTGGAAAACAAGGATGTGGCCGCGGAGATCAGAGAATTGATCATGGCAGCCGGAGGTTACGCTGGTCCCGAAGGCGACACGGTCCGCAACGAAACGGAAGAGGAAGAAACGGCCGAACAGGCACTCGCGGACAGCTAGCAGACCGGACACCTCTCGGCTGGCTGGCTGCGCCAACCGTCCCAACTGCGCGTCCGACCAATCGTGGGCAATGAAACGGCGTTCGGCAAACCGGCAATCGATACCGGGCCGATTTGCCAACGTCGGGATTGTCGACCTAGGTACCGCCCCCTCGGAACGTCAGGCCAGCATTGCATGCCGAACCGCCGCTTCAACCGAGTTATTCGCTCTCTTGGGCTCAAGCGAGACGCGCGTGCCGCGTCCTCAGAGCCCGCTTTGGTGCGAACCATTTACGGGACAGTACGTAGCCCGAACCTGCGTGCTCCATTCAGAAAGCAATGTAGCTGGTACCTCCTGTTCGGCTGCTTGTGCCAACTTTGTCTAACGAGTCCTATTCTGGCACAGACGTCGCCGTCCGCGTTGCCCACCGACAACGCCGCCGCCTTGTTGACGGTCATCGAACAGGCAACGGTTTCAGCCATCGAGCGGGCGGAACGCTCGGTGGTGGCCATTGCTCGTATCCGCCACCAACAGGCCGCCGGGCAACGTCTACCAATCGACCCGTTGTCGATTCGCCGCCCGCTATCGTTTGAGAACCCGGCCAGCGATCCCAGTTTTGTTCCCTCACTGTTTGGCAGCGGCGTGGTCATCAGCTCCGATGGCTTTATCGTCACCTGCGCTCATGTGCTGGATGATCCACGCCAACACGACTATTTGGTATGGCTGGACAAACGCAGCTACCCGGCCACCGTGGTCGGCCGACCCGCGCAAGCTTACGCGGCGGATCCATTTAGCGATTTAGCCGTCCTGAAAATTGACGCCGAAGACTTAACGCCAATTACGTATGGCGAACCAGCTGAATTGAAGAAAGGCAAGTTCGTCATCGCCTTGGGCAATCCCGACGCAATTGCTCGCGACGGGCAAGCCAGCGCTAGCTGGGGCATCGTATCCAACCTGTCCCGAGTGGCCCCAACGGAGGTCGACGATACCACCATCGTCAACAAAGAGACTGTTCACCAATACGGAACGCTCATTCAAACAGATGCCAAGCTGAACCTGGGCACCAGCGGTGGTGCGTTGATCGACCTGCAAGGACGGATGATCGGCCTGACCACATCGCTGGCCGCTCAACAAGGGTACGAACAGTCCGCCGGATTTGCCATCGCTGCTGACGAACTCTTTCAGCGAGTGGTCCACTCGCTACGACAAGGTAAACTGCCCGAATACGGGTTCCTGGGAATTCAGCCTGAATCGGTTCGCCGCGCCGACGCGCTCCGAGGTGTGTATGGTGCTCGCGTTGCTCTGGTCATTCCGGGCTTACCCGGCGACGAAGCGGGACTCCACAACGAAGATGTCATCATCGAAGTCGGTGGACACCCCATCCACAACCGCAATGATCTCTTTCGAGAATTGAGTTTAGTGGCCGCCGGTCAAGAGGTGGAATTGGTCGTACAACGACCAACGGGTCGTTCGCGAACACCGCAAATCGTTCGCTTGCCAGCACGGCTAAGCAAGAAATACGTGGCCACTAACCGCCCCGCCTTTGCGATTCACATGCCGGAAAATTGGCGCGGACTGACCGTGGAATACGCGACCGCCTTGCCATCCGATCAGGCGCGAGCCGGCATGCTCAGCCATCGCCGCAGCTCGCCCAAAGTCGCCGTGCTGTCCGTCGAACCAGGCACGGCAGCTTGGCAAGCCGGGTTGAGGCCCGGTTACGGCGTCCGCTCTCTCAATGGTGTCGAAGTTTCGTCGCCCGAGGACTTTTATCGCGTCGTCGGCGGGCTCTCCGGAGACGTCAAGCTGATGGCCGTTCGCAGCGGAGGACGCGCGGAGACTATCGTCGTCGTGGATGAACCCGACGAAAAGTAGCGCGTCTTAACTCTTGGTGCTTCCGCTGCGCCGCTGGCCGGGGCTCACCGCACCACGGGCCGCCATCTGATCCAATGTCAGCCAGGCAGACCTCCGAAAGCTGGTTTGCCGAAGGCGACGTATATTGTTGGCTCGAAAAAATGTGGACCGAGAGTGCCCCTTTCGCCAGGGCGGAAAGGGCAATGTGCGAGGCCGACACGTGCTCGAGCTAGCCTCAACTTGGCGACCCACCCCACTGCGGGACCGACGGAAGATCACATGAAAACCGACGAACTTCGTGAAAAGTACCTGACGTTCTTTCAACAGCAGGGACACTCGCTGCAGCCCAGTGACGTGCTGGTTCCAACTTGGGACCCGTCGGTGTTGTTTACTCCCGCGGGCATGAACCAGTTCAAAGACCATTTTCTGGGCAAGGTCAAGTTGGACTTCACTCGGGCAACCACTTGCCAGAAGTGCCTGCGCACTGGAGACATCGACAATGTGGGACGTACGGCATTTCACCACACGTTTTTTGAAATGTTGGGCAATTTCAGTTTTGGCGACTACTTCAAAACCGAGGCCATTCAATGGGCTTGGCAGTTCTTGACCGAACCGCAGTGGCTGGGCATCGATCCCCAGCGCTTGACTGTGACCGTCTACAAAGACGACACCGAGGCGGCGAACATTTGGCACGAAAAGATCGGACTGCCGACCTCACGCATCTCGCCCATGGACGAGGATGAAAACTTTTGGCCCGCCAGCGCTCCTAGCCAAGGTCCCGACGGTGTATGTGGACCGTGCAGTGAGATCTATTTTCACCTGGACGACGGTACGGAAGTCGAGATTTGGAACCTGGTCTTCACTCAATTCAACCGAGTTGGATCACCTCCAGACAACCTGCGGCCGCTACCCAGCAAAAATATCGACACCGGCATGGGGCTGGAACGTACCGCCAGCGTACTCCAGAACGTGCCCACCAACTTCCATATCGATGTGCTGCTGCCACTCGTCCAGGCCTCGGCCGACTGCTGTGGCATTCCGTATGAATACGAAAGTGAAGCCGGTCGCCGGTTGCGAAGAATTACCGACCACATCCGAGCTTGCACGTTTGCCATTCACGAAAACATCTTGCCGGGACCCAAGAAAGCCCGCTACGTCATCAAACGCTTGCTGCGCAGGGCCGTCTTGGATGGCCACCAGTTGGGCATGCGCGAACCCTTCTTGCACCAGTTGGTGCCGACGGTCGCCGAAGTCATGCGCGCCGCGTATCCCGAACTGACAACCACTAGCGCGCGGGTTGCAGAAGTCATCCGCAAGGAAGAAGGCGACTTCTTCTCGACCATCGACGCGGGGCTGGAGCGGATCGAACGCGTGTTCACTTCTATGCGAGCCACTGGCTCCGTAATGGTTGATGGTGGAGAGGCCGCCAGTCTGTACCAAACCTATGGCGTTCCTCCAGAGTTGTTTCAAGCGCTGGCCGCCGAACGTAAGCTCACGTTCGATTGGGATGGGTACGCGGCTGCGATGAAGAAGCACGAGGATGTCAGCGGCGGCGGTCGAGGGGAGTTGTTCCAAACCGGTCCCATAGAAAACCTGAAAGAAGCTCTCCGCCATACCGAATTCGTGGGTTACGAAGAACTGCAGTGCACGGCTATCGTGAAAGGCATCATCGTCTCCGATACCGACGGCGAACGGTTAGTCAGCGAGTTGACGAAGCAGGAATCGTCGGCTGGCGACGTTCGCATCGTGCTCGACCGGTCCCCATTTTATGGCGAGGGCGGTGGGCAAGTCGGCGATACCGGAGAGCTGGTGTCGGATGAAGGTCGATTTGAGGTCACGGACACGCAACGCTCCGGCGAGTTGCTAATTCATATCGGCCGTTTGCTGGAGGGCAAGTTGTCTGAGGGAACGTCGGTAACCGCTGCGGTCAACCAACAGCGTCATCAAGGCATCCAGCGCGCGCACTCAGCGACGCACATCCTGCACCATGCGCTGCAAAACATCGTGGGTGGGCATGCCCAACAGCAGGGCAGCAAAGTCGACCAGGACTGGTTGCGATTCGACTTCACGAATCAGAAGTCGTTGACTGAGGATGAGATCCGCGAAATTGAATCGATTGTCGCGCAGAAGGTACAGTTGTCGGCGCCCATCTCCTGGTCGACCGTGCCTCTCGCCGAGGCCAAGCAAGCCGGTGCCATGATGTTATTCGGCGAGAAGTATCCTGATCCTGTGCGGATGGTCAGCATGGGCGAGTTCTCCAAAGAGCTATGTGGGGGCACGCATTTGACCAACACCAGTCAGGTCGAGCAATTCGAGGTAATCTCGGAAGAAAGCGTATCGTCCGGAACCCGGCGCATTGTGGCTTTGACCGGCCAGCTGGCTCACGAACATCGCGAACAAGTGGACCAGGTTTTGAGCGAAGCGGCTGGGCTCCTGAATTGTCCGCCAGAGCAGGTGGCTCAATCCGCTGAGGCACTGATGAGTTCGATCCGCGGCCTAAAAAAACAACTGGCCGGACATTCCGCAAGTCCATCGCCTTCGGACCAAGCGACGGCCGATTCGTCGTCGCCGTCCGCCGGCAGTTACGTAGTGCGGCGGGCGGTGTTGCGTGAAGCGGCCCGCAGCCTGAATGTAGCTCCGCCTGAGTTGGTTGGCCGGATCCGCGCTCTGCAAGAAGAGCAGCAACGACTAAGCCGGCAAGTCGAAAACCTAGCGTCCAGTGGGGAGGTTTCCGCCGACGCCCTGTTGGCGGATGCGGTGCAGACCGCCGGTACGGCTGTCATTGCGGCTGAGACACCCGGCGCGACGCCCAATCTGATGCGTCAATGGATCGATCAGATTCGCCAGAAAAGTGAAACGCCGACCGCGGTCCTGTTTGCAACTCAAACCGGCGATGACAAAGTCGTGCTCGTGGCGGGGATCAGCAAGTCGTTGGTAGAACGCGGGCTAAGTGCCGGCAAGTGGATCGCACAAGTTGCACCGGTCGTCGGTGGCGGTGGAGGTGGCAAGCCCGACCTGGCACAGGCCGGCGGCAAACATCCCGAGAAGATCGACGCCGCCCTGAACGTGGCACGCGAGGCGATGGCCGACTTGTTGGACGCATGACGGCTGGCGGCTTGAACAGAAAAACGCATGGCCTCGTGGAAGAGTGCCATGCGTTTTAGTGCCATGTGTTCTATTTGGTTTGCAGCGCCGAGTAACCGCTTGTCCTTCCCAAGCCAGCGGTTACTTCAAGACGGGCAATCCTAGCGCGAATTAAGCAGAGCTCGTGGGTTTGCCCTAGTATTCGTCGCGAGAGTAGCTGCGACCACCGCGGCCGCCGCCACGATCGTCTCCGTAGCGACCGCCACCACCGCCACCGCCTCGTGGCCGATCCGTCCGTGGGCGAGCCTCATTGACGGTCACGCCGCGGCCCGAAATTTCCTGGCCATTGATGTTCTCAATCGCCGTGTTAGCTTCATCAGAGTTCGGCATTTCGACAAATGCGAAACCGCGAGAACGACCCGTCTCCCGGTCCATGATGATGTTCACAGATGAAACTTCTCCGTGCGCCGAAAACGCATTTCGAACATCATCTTCTGTCGCGCGAAACGACAAGTTGCCGACGTAAATATTCGTCACCTTCAATTCCTCAACTTAATCAGTGTTTTGCATTCTACGAGTCCAACGATCTTCAACCAAACACTGTCTCGAAGGGGAAGGATCCATCGCGGCAATCTAGGTTCGGACCAACAGGCTCTACCAAGAGCGATTATGAGACTCTGCTCAGGGCGAGTCAATCGATCTGTTTGTTAAAGTCCCGTTTTTCGCCTTGTCGCTCGCTCGACCACACCACCCGATAGAATCGAGCGACGTAGCCGGCGGTCGGCTCGGCAAGTTAGCTGGCAGATTTCAGAGCGTTGATAGCGGCATCGTAATTGGGTTCGGAGGTGACTTCCGGCACAATCTCCGAGTAGACCACGCTGCCTTTGCTATCAAGCACAAACACACTGCGAGTCAGCAATTTCAGCTCATCGATCATGACGCCCCACGCCAGTCCAAATGCACCGCTTTGGTAGTCACTGCCGACTTTTAGTGCCTTAATCTCTTCGGCCCCACAGAATCGATTTTGAGCGAAAGGCAGATCGCGACTGACCGTGACCGCGTGAATTTGGTCACCCATGGATCCCAGCTGCTCATTGAATTTTTTTGTCTGAATTTGACACACACCAGTGTCCAGACTGGGCACCACTGAAATGATGGTAGGCTTGCCTGCCAAGTCCGATTTGGTCAGTGCCTGCAAGCCGCCGTCGAAATAATGCAGAGTAAATTCCGGGGCGGACTGCCCGACCGTCAGCTCGTCCCCCAACAAAGTCATTGGGTTGTCTTTGAAAGTAATCACGCCCGTTCTGGCCATCGGCTCATCTCCTGTGTCAGTGCAAACCAGTACGACTCAAATCTCGCTCGTACCTCGACTGCGGAGATGTTAGGCCATCAACCCCAACCCTCCAAGTGCCTGAACGGCAATGTTGAAAAGTCCACCAGCTCCCTCCGCAGCTCCGACTAAACCCGATCGTTGCATCATCCCGTGTTCTCAAGGAAGCGTCCTGGAGCAGCCCGATCAGCTCCAAGGCGAACGGGAAGGAGCGCAAGCAAATCGTGTCCACCCACAAGAAAACAGGGTGCCGGTTGTCCGGGGCATCACCGACATTGGACGGAGCTAACCACTCCAAGGCCCGCAAGCGTGGCAGCGAGCAGTTCTGACAAACAGTGAAGACCCGGGCAGTGTCCCCTGCGAATCAGCGGCCACCAACGTTGATGACGCCGGCCATATGCCCGTGCGGCTCGCACTAATGATGGGTGACTCCGCCCATCCAATCAACTTCCAACTCGTTGATGACTTTTTCGACGCCTTCTAGCTTTTTCAAAGCCTCTTGGGCCATTTGCTTTTGGAAGAAGGACGGAACCCGGCCGTGCAATACGACAATGCCGGACTCCTCCTGGCAGAACACTTGGTGTCCGGACAAGTGCGGACTGGTCTTAATCGCAGAGTCGATGCGGTGCAGCAACTCGCCAGAGCTAGCAGTTTCAATGGTGGCCACGGAAGATCTCACCTTTTCGCGCGAATGGAAGCCTGCGGACTTCCAGGGGTGGATGGGGCAGTGAGTGCGCCGGTCCGAGGAGCTGGAGCGAACCGAGCCATGGGAATTCAGCAGTTGATGGCCGAGGCTCACCGGCAACCTGACGGCTCACACCGCCGTTTTGGAGAGATTGCACATGCGAATTCGAGTGGCTCCGTGGACGGCACCCATCTACGACATACCATCGCCTATCGACTCTGGCCTCTCTGGCGATTGAAGAATCCCGTGGATCTGGCAACATCCTGAGGTCTTCGTGTTCAGATTGCGCGGCTCCTGCCTCTCGACGGGGTTATCTGATGGGTTCTGACACAGGCCGACTGGCCAGGTAGTT
>JANQOL010000046.1 GCA_028289675.1 Pirellulaceae bacterium | reverse complement strand
AGGGTTGTAGATCGGGCGCACACTCGCGGCAACTGAACATCCGTTTGACGCGGGTGTCACCGACTAACTGGCGGATCTCCGGAACGGTCTCGCCTAGTTTTTCGGGAACTTGTTCGGTGGCCAAGCTGGGAACGTCTAAACAGTTGGCAGCCTGTAACATCCGGCTTGCATTCCATACCGCGAGCGGTGCATTCGGAATGGCTGGCAAGAGCTTGGCCTGCAAATCAACGACCAGCAGCAGACTGCGTTGGCGGTCGGCTAGGTGGGCTGATCGTGCAGGGTAGGTGGAAGGAGAGTTCATAAGCGGTGGGAGATTGCGAACCGAAAAACACCTTTCCAAGGTCGTCGTTGACGGCGAACCTCGAATCGTTTGCGGGGGGCTGCTGACGCTTGACGATTTGCACAAGATTTGGCTAAGTGTGGGACCTCAATGGAACGATTCTACCAACAACCGATGCCACCAGGTTGATTTGGCGAACGGTAGAGACAATGATGCCCCTAGTGCGGCAAGCTCCGTGTTGGTTTTTGACACGGCATAACAGCGATACGCGTTTTAGCTGTTAGCCGAAGACGCTGGCGATGGACCTGAGTCCTTATCGGGTGCGACGCGTTTGGCCACCAGTTAAACCAAAAGCGATGGTTTGCCGCAGCAACCAAATTCCTTCCCGCCTCAACCTGCCCACCAGCGGATAACTATATGCAGCTTCGTTCGCTTCGTTGAAGCGATGCAACGACACAACTGTGTCTTGTCGGGGATACCCACCATCGGAGTCGTGCCATGTCAAACTACGACACTCAATGGACTGCCCTACTCAAGGAAGCTCGTGCCACTTCGGAGTCAGTGGCTCAGGAATGCGGTTTTGGATTTTCCAATTTGGTGCGAGGAGAATTTGAAAAATTTGCTCGGAGATCCGTTCCGGAAGACGCCGATCAGCTCGAGTCTTGCACCCAGGAGCAAATGAACTTGTCGGCCAAGATTGCCAGCATCGCTGGTGCCGACAAGATGGCCAAAGCTCATCGCCAAGCTGCTCCAGATATCCTGACCGCTACCCGCGCGTTTTGCACGCACACCGATTTGCGTGACCATGTGGTCGAAGAAGGGATGAGCCTGTCGACCGAGGTTGCCAAGCTCTGTTCGCGGTAGACAAACCCGGGCCTGCAATCGCTCGGCCCGATACTAACGCATGCGGCTCATGGTTGCCGGATACGCACGGCCCAGTTGCGCGATTACAGAGTGGTCTTCAGTGATTGTCTCAGGTGTAGTCGATGCAAATGCCTAGTCCCATTCCGGTTTGAGTCTGACAAACGAGTTTGGCAAACACAAACATCCAACTCGTGAGTTCGGGTACGGCGCGAATGCAGGCAGCCATCTCAGAGCGTAGGATTTGAATGTCGGCCTGGCCCCGCAACACGTTTTGCTCGCGATAGACCGTAGGCCAGACGCAGTTCCACGTGCGGCGTAGCCAAGCCGAAAAATCAGGCGATTCCAGTATGGAAACGTGCCAGTCCTGCAAACTGTCGATGCAGCTGATCCAGGTTGCCGACAGTTGGGGAGACTCGCAGGTCGACACACGGCCGGGCAGCAGGGAAGCATCAGCTTCGGCGGCGGCCCAAGTCAGCGTTTCTTGGAGCGTTTTCATTTCAGGTCGGCTAACTTGCGCCAGCTCGGCCAACGGAAGTTCTAACCACTCAGCATCCTCGAACTGCAACTTCCATCGACTGCCGTCCCACAAGGCCTGGCAGGGCACATGCAAGGTGAGGCTAGAAGCGATGGCGGCGGCGTTGAACGGTTGTTGCAATCGCACCGCTTCTTGGCGCACCCAACTGGTCCAATCCGATTGAGTGACTTCAGCTTGCAGCGCGTGCTCGCCGGCACGCAGGCCCAGATGCGAGCACCACTGATCAAAGTTGGATATCTGCAGTGGCTGCTGGCGCTCGAACACAAATCGTTCGTCTTCCGGGAACTCCCAGCGCGTTTCGGCCGCCGGTACGATCGCCAGCACGTCCCGCAAGCCAACTGATTCCGCGTACGTCCACAACTCTTGTGCGGCCGCCTCCCGCGCACCGTCGCTGCGCTGCAGACTGATGTGATCAATCCACTCCAATTTCGGCTTGATCGAACGAGCAACCGGACTTCCAGCTGCCGCAGTCAGCGCCTGAATCCAGCTTTGTGTGAATGGGTGTTGGATCGTTGCAGAAGAATCGGAACTGGACACAGAATGCTGGTCGTGCAGAAGTTCATTGATGGAAAGCAGCCGCTTAGCGTTTCAACCTCAGGCTACTCCGCCAAATGTTGTGCTAATTGTTTCGGAAGATCGGGCTGTTGCCAAGCACTCATTCCACCATCGACCAGCAACGTTTGCCCATGAATGTGCTCGGCTTCGTCACTGAGCAAGAACAAGGCTGTTTGTCCGCAGCATTCGGGGCCGGGGACCTCGCCATTGGGGGTGTGCAATTGCATCCACGCTAGCGCGCCCGGAGTGTCTTTCAGGGCGGGGCTGGTTAGCGGTGTCAGTACCAGCCCAGGCGCCATGCCATTGACGCGAATGCCGTGTGGCGCCAACGCCACGCAGAGACTGCGGACCAGCGCGTGCACCGCACCTTTGCTGGTATCGTAGGCGGTATGGTCCGCTTCAGCCAAGTTGCCGTTGATCGAGCCGGTGAATACCACCCTGCCACGAATTTGAGACTGGATCCAATGACGGGCGACCGCCTGGGTTATGAAATACCCAGCTTGGACATTCAATCGCCAAGTCTTTTCAAAAGTCGCCTGATCCATTTCCAAGAACGGGAGGTCGCAGTAGGTGCCCGCATTGTTGACTAGCAATGACAGGTTTTCGCGCAGTTGTCCAGCCTGCTCAACCAGCTGGGCAGCACTATCATCGGCTTGAGACAAATCGGCGAACAAGCAGTCCACGTGCGCACCGGCCGCGCGGCATCGGGCGACTGTATCCCGACAGTTGGCATCGTCGCGCAGGCCATGGAGCACCAGGTCGGCACCTGCCTCGGCCAGCGCGAGCGCGATCGCCGCGCCCACTCCCTGAGTACCTCCGGTGATCAAGGCAGCTCTTCCGTCCAATCGCATCGTTGGCTCCAGCATCCAAAGGGCATTCTGAATTGCGATTGTAGACCGGATGCCGCTCGAAGTGGGGAAGCACAGTGTTGGAGCAGTTTACGCGGAACAGCCGACCGGCCCTGCCTCTGGTCTTCACCGCAAAGTAGGCAACTCATTGTTTGTCAGTAGAGAGGCATTGCGTCCGGCTACCAGTGCCCGGTGCCAGACTCACCTTTGAACGGGCCGGCGATGTCGTCGGTGACCCAGCCTCCATAGAATCCGCCAGGCTGGGGACGCACGGCCTCGCCGGCCACGACACATTCGACCAGGGCCGGATAAAAGGCCAAGTAGCCTTGCAGGGCGTTGAATTGCCGGTTCGGGCGTTCGTAGCTCCACGCCACGTTCTTCACTTGCTCGTCCGGCAGCGTCAGTGACCAGTAAGTGGCTGCCCCCTTCCACTCGCAAAATGACTGGCCGGGCGAAGGACGCAACACATTGAGGTCGACATCAGAGCGCGGGATATAGAACGTGGGTGGGCTGGCGGTCTCCAGCACGCGTAACGCACGGTGGGTGTCCGCGATCGTCGACGACCCATGCCGAACAAGCACATGACGGGAGTCAACAACGCAGGTCGGCGGGCGCGGATAGTCCCACACGGACTCCTGGTTGGGGCCGGGCTCATCGGCAAATTCCGGTCGTCGCTTGCCCGTGTACTGCCACATGCAAGGTGCTCCTGCAATGGTTGTCCGCTCGGTCCGAAGGAACGAGTATCGTGCTGTCTACGCCTCGATACTGTAGGTGATGCGGCAACGCCACCAATGGTATTCACGCGGAAATCGCCAGGGCGATGGCTTCTGGTCACCTGTGCCGCAGATCGGGCCTTTCGCTCGCTGAGGGCTTGCTTTCTACTGTCAGCTAAGCTCGGTTACTCTCCTCTGGCCAGTGATTTCACCATGCAACGTGACAACTATCAGCAGTTGGTCGAAACCTTCTTTCAATGGGACCAACCCGCAATTGTGACCATTTTGGAAGAGCTGCTCAGCGCGGCCGCTGCGGGCGAAGCCGATCAATCCATGGCGATCATGTCACAGAACTATGAAACTGCCCAGGCAAATCCGGAAATCCATGTGCTTCCTGGGAACCTCAAGGACGCCCGAGACGCCATTTTTCCATTCTTCTGGGGAACCGACGGATGGAACAATCCATTGCACCTTGAGAACGTGCGCGGTCCGGCCAACCATGCGTCGTTAATTGGTGCGTTCGCTTGCCTACTCAAAAACCCCAACCTGTGCACCGATCGTTACAGTCAGCGATCGAACGAGTTGGAAGTCAAGGCAATTACGGCCTTGGCGAATTTGATCTTCTACCACACTCAAGACCCTTGGGGTGTGTTCACCATCGGAGGAACGATTTCCAACTTTTATGGCGCCAAGATTGGCGTTGAACGGGTCGTGCCGGGGGCCATGCAAGCCGGATTAGGTGGACAGCGGGTGGTGGGCATTTGCTCGGCGGCCAGTCACTATTCCAACCAAACCATAGCCGGATGGTTAGGCATCGGCACGCAGCAGCTGCTGCAGATTCCGACCGACGAGAATCTGGCGATGCGCGTCGATGTGCTTGAACAACGATTGACGGAGCTGTATCGAGATCAAACCAAAGTGGCCTACGTGGTGGCTACGTTCGGGACCACGGACGGGTTCGGCATCGACGATTTAGCCTCGATTCGCGAGGTCTTGGATCGGGTGTCTCGCGAGTATCAGCAGCCAGCTCCGCAATTGCACGTTGATGCCGCGGTTGGCTGGGCGTTGACTTTTCTGGCGGACTACGCCATCCAAGAAAACCCCTTGGAGCTGTCGGATAGAATGAAGAACATTGTCGAACGAGTCCAGCGGCACTGCGCGGGATTTCGGCATGTGGACAGCGTGACCATCGACTTTCACAAGATGGGGCGCGGGCACTATCCGTCGAGTGCGTTTATCGTGAATCGTCGCCAGGACTTGAAGTACCTCTCTCGGGACGTCGCCGACACGCCCTATTTCTCCGAAGCGGATTCGCGGCGCGATCCCGCCCTGTTTACTCTCGAATGTTCGCGACCGGCTCTCGGACCCTACATCGTCATGGCGTCCTTGAATGGGATTGGACTTACCGGATGGCGGATGTTGGTCGCGCGCAGTTTGGAACTTGCCGAACGATTGAAACAAGGACTCGAGCAATTTGATTTTTGCCGTGTCCTCAATCGTCACACCACTGGCCCGAGCGTGAATTGGTGGGTGTTGCCGCAAGGACGGCAGGCGAGCGCGATTTACGACCGATTGCTAGCCGGGGAATTGCCCGAGGATGAGCGGCAACGCTACTTTGGCGAGGTGCGTCGACTGCATCAAAAACGTGAGAAGGTGATGGATCCCAAGCTGGATGCCCACTTGGGATTCACCACCAACTACGGCTTCCGACCGCACGGCATCGAAATCCCGGCGTGGAAAGCGGTGTTCTTCAATCCGCGCACGACCGATGAGATCGTGGATCGCATTCTCTTCAGCATCGAAGAGCTGATTTAGACGCCTTCGATTTCGTAACCCGCGCGGTACTCGCGTGCGAGCATCGCGTTAGCTTGGTCATCGCCGACGATTTGCTCCGCGTCATCGTCCCACTTCAATGAGCGATCCAACCTGGCGGCGATGCCAGCCAGGTGACACGTGTTCAACATCTTCATGTGCGAGTGCACATCGGAGATGGGTTCCTGACGTGACTTGACGCAATTCAAGAAGCAAGCCCAGTGTGCTTTGCGCTCGTTGCCCTCCATGGGCAGGTTCTTGTAGACCTTTTGAATTGCGTCTTCGGGCAGCGGGTTGTCGGCCAAATCGTCGACTGGTTTGCCGACCAATTTCCCTCGGTTGACAAAGATACGGCCCTGATCGCCTTCGATCAGTACGCCGTTGTCGGTGTCGTTGCGGATCGTCATGACCGTGCCGCCAGGAAAGTCCACGCTGAACTTGAATTTCGTGGCCGTGTTATAGCGATCCCCCTGAACGGGCACTCCGTCTTTGAAGTCGACCGGGTGCGTGCTCTCGCCGGAGATCCCGAGTGGGCCAGCAGTTTGGCCGTTCAGCTGCAGTGCCCAGGTCGCGATGTCGACATGATGCGCACCCCAGTCGGTGAGTTTCCCGCCCGAGTATTCGTACCACCAGCGGAATTCGTAGTGGCAGTTCGTGTGTCCCCGCTTTTCTGCTTCCATCCAGCGATAATCGACCTTGGGAGCTGGTCCCAACCAGCGGTCCCAGTTGAGATGTTCGGGCACGTCAACGACTGGAATAGACGGGCTTGATGGTGCGCCGCCGATGGCAGCGGAGACTTGTTTGATTTTGCCGACCCGTCCGTCAGCGACCATGGCCATCGCTTTGACAAACAGATGAAACGTACTGCGCTGCTGCGTGCCAACTTGAACGATGCTGCCTGTCTGTTGCTGCACTCGACGAATCAGCTTGCCCTCGTCGATCGTCAGCGTCAGCGGTTTCTCACAGTAGATGTCTTTGCCCGCCAGCATCGCTTCCACCAACGGCTTGGTGTGCCAGTGATCGGGCGTGGCCACGTGAATTACGTCGATGTCTTTCCGCTCGAGCACATGTCGGTAGTCTTCGTGCGTCGAAGCCTTGCCGCCGGAGAGATCTTGATTCATTTTCTCGGCCCGCTTCGAATCCACGTCAGCGATAGCCACGATATCGATCCAATCCTTGGCGGCACGCATGTTGCCATTTGCCATGCCACCAGCACCGATAACACCCACGGAGAAGCGATCATTTTTGCTGGACGTTTCTTGAGCCAAGGTTTTGCGCCCAGGAAAAACTACCGGCACGGACGCGGCTGCGCCAGCGGCAACAGTCGACTTGATAAAACTACGACGCGGGGTGTTTTTGGCTGAATGAGTCATCGGGTTCTCGCAGAATCAGGCGCAGAGCGCAGGGAGAGAAAAAGGCAGGAAAAGTCACGCGAAAAGCACGTATACTGTGGGCCGCCTGATTTTAGCAGAAGTTAGCTTGCGAAACCACAATTTGTCCTGGCTGGCCACCTTTCGGCGGGCGGTAACGCCGTGGCTGATCACGATTTCGACACAGACGGCGGACAACCATCCGCGGAGATTGCAGCTCATGAAACTCAAACCCTTGTCATTGTTGAGTCTGGTAATGTTGTGGGTGGCGGCACCGGAGTGCCCAGCTCAACAGGCCGTCCCGCCGAATGTGTTATGGATCTATTTGGAAGACGTCAGTGGTTGGTTTGGTTGCTACGGTGACCAAATGATCGAGACGCCCCATATCGATGCCTTGGCCGCTCGCGGCGTACGCTTCGATCGTTTTTATACGCCCGCCGGCGTGTGCTCGGCCACACGCTCGGCCATCGTAACCGGCATGATGCAGACATCCATCGGCGCTCACAATCATCGTAGCTGCCGTGCCGAGTTTCGCGGGCGCAGTATGGGAGACTACGACAAGAACAAGCTGCCGCCAGAGGTCGTGCCGTTGCCGATCCGCATGCGCCAGGCCGGATACTGGACGTTCAATGAAGGCGGCAAAGACGACTACAACTTCGAGTGGAACGTCGACGAATTCTACGACTTCCATCGAAGCCGCGGAGGCTGGGCACCGCGATCTTTCCTGAAGGGCGATTGTTGGAAAGAAAAGCCAGCGGGAAAGCCGTTCTTCGGACAACTGCAATTGGGCGGCGGCAAGTTAGGCAGAGCGGCACCGCGGGTGGTCGATC
>JANQOL010000640.1 GCA_028289675.1 Pirellulaceae bacterium | reverse complement strand
GGCGCTCAACCTGCGGCTTTCCGGCAATGTTCCGCTATCAATTGCCAACGCTGCACTGGCTGCACGTGCCACTCAGTTTGCAGGGCGAGCAAAACTCGATGGCGTGATCGAAGGCACAATCAGTCGGCCCAAACCAGTCATCAGGATCTCCACGTCGAACGCCTCGCTGACTGATCCTGCAAGCGGCCTTAAGCTTAATCGTCTAGTTGGGCGACTTTCCGCAACGGAAGGCGGTCTGCAAATAGAGACTATCAGTGCTGATGGCGGGCTGGGTGGAACCATCGAATTATCGGGGGCGGTATTGCGCGAAGGCAATGATGCTATCCGAACGCGGTTGAACCTTGAGCTCGCGAAACTGAGGTTCAACGACCGGCGACTGCTTGCAGGAGAGGTGGACGGCAAGCTCTCACTCCTCGGTCCTCTTGATAACCTTGCGGCTCGTGGATCGCTGTTCATTCGGCGCTTCGACGTCACGGTTCCCGCGGCGACGCCACGTTCAATCGCGGTATTGGACATCAAGCACATTAACGCACCGAGGCAGCTGACCGCCAAATTGCGAAACAAAAAGAGACGGCGATCCAAAAGCCGTACAGCTAAGGTTGCATTGGACATCTTCGTTGATGCGGCCAATCGCATATTCGTCAGGGGGCGCGGCCTGGATGCTCAGCTCGGCGGCAGTCTTCGTGTGGCTGGCAATACTTCAGTGCCGGTAGTCGAAGGTGCGTTCGCGATGGAGCGCGGCAGGCTTGACATCCTGGGCCGTCGCCTTGACTTCCGTCGTGGTCGAATTCTGTTTGACGGGGAACTTGAGCCAGTACTTGACATGGAAGCGACCACAACGGTTGACGACATAACGGTCCTTGTGACCATCAGTGGTGCTGCATCGAAACCAGTTTTCAAATTCTCCTCGGTTCCTGAGCTGCCAGAGGATGAAGTCATAGCGCGATTGCTGTTCAACAAGGGGCTTGTCGGGCTATCGCCATTGCAGTTGGTTCAACTTGCCGACGAAGTTAACAAGATCGGCGGCCTGTCTACTGGTCCCGGTATCGTAGAGCAGCTGAAGCGCTCGGTTGGTATAGATGTCTTGGATGTCTCGACCGACAAGACCGGCGCAGCTACCGTCTCAGCGGGCCGCTATGTCAACGACAAAACCTACGTCGGCGTCAAACAAGGTCCCGATAGCAAGTCCGGGCGGGTCGTGATTGATCATGATTTCACGAAGAACCTCAAGGCACGCGGTGAGGTTGGCGCCGATGGCAACAGCAAGGTAGGCGTTGGCCTGGAGTGGAACTACTAGATCAACGTGCGTCCAGCTGGAACCGGCCGCACGGTTGCAGCTCAACGCACGAAATTGCCCGCCTTTTACAGGATTGGCGACTTAGTGCACTTACTCAGCATCATCCCGGTCCCGAGTAAATGCACGTTGCCCAGGGTGCTAATTCCGGCACCGCCAGAATAGCATTGAGCCCCGCAGTCGGTTCAGCAACGGTGACAACTCACTAGCTGCTCCGTTCGGAGCAGTATGCTTTTTTGGGGTTCTTCTTGGCTTTGTGCTCACCAGGTGTAACTCGTCGATGTTAACAACATTGCCATTGCCATTGCCGGTGTGCGGGCAATCTCATCGTCTGAATCTGCCAGACCTCGTGCTACCGAAGACCGGCACGCAGCAGCAGCTTGATTAGCGTCCAATAAGCCAATGGCGAAGCAGCTGGTTTGCCACTAGCTCGCGGCCCAGGCAGCCGAGTGGGGTCCACCCAGAACAAATGCGCGAGGTCGCGCGCGTCCTGTAGGTGGTAGACGAGCTAATTTGCCAGTTCAGCCAATCGATCGCGTGTATCTGAGGGTAGCTCACCGAACTGCCGGCGATAGTAGTTTGAGAACTTGCTCCAATCCCAAAAACCCTCTTCCGCTGCAATGTCGCCTATGCTCTTCCCGCGGCGCCCCCGGTCGAGAAGCTTGCGTCTGGCATTGTGGAGTCTGGCTACCCGTGAATAGGTCAAGGGTCCCATGGAGACGATCTGAGAGAAGGCCAGTTCCATAGATCTTTTTGAGCCATTAGTTTCGGCTGGTGTGCCTTCGGTCTTGTCAGTCGTCGGTTTGCTTCCGCGCAGGAGGCTGCGCAAGTACCGGTATCGTTCGTAGGCACTTGTCCGTCGGAATGTTGCTAATTGGTC
>JANQOL010000622.1 GCA_028289675.1 Pirellulaceae bacterium | reverse complement strand
TGGAGCCCGCTCGGCGATCGCTTCCCCGGTCGCCGACCGGGCAATGCGCGTGGCCGCCAAGCCGTCTTCGGCCCGCGGCATGTGACGATCCTCTCCAGTTCCCAAAGCGTGCGCGAATTCCTCATACATGCCGTAGAAGTTTTTTTCGGGATGCCACTGCAAGAAGCGAGTACCGTGCGAATTGCGAATCTCGAACGAGTGCTCTTCGCGGTGGTAGCGAATTACCCCATCGGTGCCAATCAATTCATAGCGAAAGTCACTCCGCGGCTCTTTGGACGTCGCATTGTAGGAGAAGCTCATCTCGACCATGGTGTGTGCACCGCACTCGTGGCCTAGGTGCAGGTACATATGGTCCGGAGCATCAAAATCTTCGACCCACACACCGATGCCACGCTGCGAATCGACTTCGGATCCGAGCCACCACCTGGCCAGGTCGATTTGGTGCACTCCACAATCCACCATTGGCCCACCTTCGTCCATGCGTCCTTGACGAAGTCGGCTGGGCAGCATTTCGCCCGCTTCGTTGATTTCCCATTTGCCGTGCAAATTCCACAGATAGACGAGCCGCAGAGCTCGCACCTCTCCGATCTCGCCTTCACGAACACAACGGTGAATCTCTTTGGCGACCGGGCTGAATCGATAGGTGAAGCCGGTATAGAGTCGAATGCCAGCGTCCCGGGCGACTCGGATCATCTCTTCGATGTCACCCTCCGTCATCGCCAATGGTTTTTCGCACAGAACGTGCTTGCCATGGGCTGCAGCCATTTTCAAATGCTCTAGATGCAGCGGGGCAGGCGTGCAGATGACCACAGCGTCAATGTCAGAATTCCAGAACTGCTGCTCTGTTGGATAGGCGTGGTTAGCGTGGAATCGTTTCTGCATCGACAAAGCGCGGTCCCAGCGAATGTCGTACACAGCCTCCAGCGTCAGCGCGGGTAGCTTGCCAATGGCCGGCAGGTGGCCCCACTCCGCGATCATGCCGCAGCCGAAAACACCAACTTTCATCAATTCCTGCTCCCCAATCAACGAGTCTAGCAATCGTCAAGTTGCACCCGCCGGTTCCGCAATGGTCCTCCGCAACTTCAAAAGCCAGTTGGATTCGAACACGATTGGCTTCGATCACCCTTTGGGCTTTGCTAACCCAGCGGGCGTCGATACCCCAGCTACTTTCAAACACCTAGTGGCCTGGCCGGCCGGTCGGCGACCTCACCATCGAGTTTTGGGAAGTCGTCACCAGCGGCATCCGCCAAGTTTAGACCTGCGGCCGTTTGATCAAAATGGGCCTGCAGGCGAACGACGCTAGATTCCACCAACTTCATCAGCTTGCCATTGTCCGTTCGCACGACCAGCCGCTGGCCATCGCGCATCAGGAACTCGCCCTGACCGACAGTGACCTCGGCGCTGCCGCGCGTCTCTTGGTCGATACTGAGACTCGCCGATTCAATTTCTGAGATTAAACCGACCAGTCTTTCGCGAAACATTTCGCGAATCCGCTCGGTCAGCAGGTCGTTGGCTAGGACTCCGACGAATTTTAGTTCAAGTCGCAACTTAAATCTCCTCAATTCTGTGATCCGCCTTCAATGATCCCGCCTGCCAGCTCATGACCGTTGACGACGGATCGCCACAGTCCGCTGGGTCGCCGGGCCATGCTGCTAGGTGGCGCTGGCGGCCGCCACATCACCAATTCGCTGACGATTTGACAGCCCCAGTTTGTTCTTGCGGCTAACGCACCTTCTGACCGCGTGTGCCGTTCGATTGGCGACACGATGAGCCAGCGTCGTGAGGCATTCATCGGCATCGCGAATCACGACGGGAGGCAGACGCCGCAAATGCACCACACACCGGCACTCTTTATCCACCCCGCCTTTGGGCCCATTCACGTCCTCAATGAACACTTGAACGCTTTTGATTCGACGCTCGAATCGGCCGAGATTCCGCTCCAGCAACTCTGCTAAGCGTTGCTTTCCAGGGCCTTTGTCAAAATTGGCAATGCTCGAGCGAATTTGGACACGCATAGAATCACCTTTCATCTCGCAAAAACTCGCAAACAGCCCGTTCCGGCCACGTTTGGCTAATGAAATATACGGCTTTTTTGACCATAATTCTATTTAATAATGCCGTCGCTACTGTTTAAATATTCCTAACAGTTAATTGAGTGCAAATACATGGATTGGCTCAACTACCATCATTTGATGTACTTCTGGCTGGTCGCCCGCGAGGGAAGTGTGCGCCGGGCCAGCGAGATCATGCATGTGACGCCCGCCAGTGTCAGCCTTCAGGTGAAACAACTTGAAAGGTCCTTGGGCACTCGCCTATTCGAGAAAGAAGGCCGCCGTCTCGTGCTGACCGACATGGGTGGGCAAGTGATGACGTATGCTGACCAGATCTTTACCACCGGGCAGGAATTGCTCGAAATGCTGAAGGGCAGCCCGTCGGGCAGACCCGTGGAATTGCGTGTGGGCGTCCGCGATGTGATGCCGAAACTGGTGGCCTTCCAATTGATGCGGCCCGCCCTGGAGCTCAACCAACATGTGCGCATCGTCTGCCATGAAGGTACGATGCCCGAGCTCATCGCCGACTTGGCCATCCACAAACTAGATGTCGTGTTGACGGACTCTGCCTTGGATCCACTCTACAAGATCAAGGCTCATTCGCACCGCTTGGGACAATCCGAAGTCGTGATCGTGGGCGCCAAACACCAGGCAGCCAAGTACCGCCGCGGCTTCCCATCTTCGCTGGAGGACGCGCCTTTCCTCCTGCCCACAGAAGACTGCGTTTTGCGACATCAACTCGACCGTTGGTTCAACGACTTGGGCCTGGCTCCGGCCATTCGCGGCGAGTTTGCCGACAGTGCCATGCTAAAGATCGCCGGTCGCAGCGGTCTGGGCATGTTTGCCATCCCCAAAATCATCGAGGCCGAAGTCAAGAAGATTTACGGTCTGAATCGGGTAGGCATCGTGGCCGGCATCGAAGAGAGCTTTTTTGCCGTGGCCGCTGAGCGACGCGTTAAACATCCGGCAGTCATCGCCATCCGCGATAGCGCGCTGAGCTAGAACATGGTTGCTTTGGGTGGTGTCTGCTTTTCGATGATGCCTGGCCAATACCATCACTGATCACGCAAGCCAGATGTCTGTAGGAATCGCACAGGCAGAGCGCGCCAATTACCGCTTCAGCTGACGCCGCAACTCGGGTTCTTGGCGAATCACATGACTGGCACCCACGACGGCAAACACGCGTTCTCCGTTGTTCACCAGCTCCGTCAGGGAGGCAACCATGTGCCGACCCCGTACTTCTCGCGACTGATCACCAACCTGCCGGAGCCGCGGAATGCCCTCGGTACTGGTCAGCTTTCGCCAATTCTTGGCCTCCGGGAATTCTTGCTGCCAATACGCGTCCAGTTCTCCAATAGAAGACAACGAACCGCGTAGGCCGTTTACGTTGGTGCGCTTATGAAGCAGGTTCAAGGCCAACGTGTCGCGTGCGGACGCGTCGACACCAGACGCTTCGGACGTAAACACGCGTAAGGTCATGTATGTTGCGACCAGCTCCGGGTCGAAGTGCTCCAGCAGCCCGCTGACTTCAGTCTCATAGGTCGGTTCCAACGTGTGCAGCGGAATGGAGTTGCGGTAGGCCAGGATTCTTACCAGTTCCGATTCGGACAATGCTCCAGACTTCGGGCGTGAAGCGAAACGAAACATGCGTGCGCGCCCTTCGCAGAACGCCACCGTGGGCGCAAATTCGGCCCAACGCGATTCGATTTCGTTCAGCTGAGCATGGGCCGCGTCCGAAGTGTGCAGAGCGCCGACATACTCAAGCGCTCCCTCTCCGGTCTCCAGGGACAGCACGTAGGGAAACTGAGTGGCCTGATAGATCGCGTCGTGCTCAGGCCATGAGCGCAGCTGCACGGCGTCCACCCGCGCTGGAGCGTAGCTGGGCGGCCGTACCATTATCCAATTCAAGATGATCCAGGGCAACAAGGCCAGTGTTGCCGTAATGAGCAGCACTCCGAGAGTCGCTCTTCTCCAAACTCGCTTCAAAGCATTGGTCCTTTGGGTTGGGTCTTTCACTCAACCAACACTTCGCCGCGAAAATCGGGATATTGGATTTCAATAACTGTACCGCGGCTCTTGCGATGGCTCGCCCCAGCTCCCGCGATGGAATGTCGCTTAGCCGATTGTCCGGCGTGCAGGCAAGCTACCGACAATCTGGTGACGTGCCGACCGTGCAAGCTCGATTTTGCGTCGCGCCACGCCTACAATTCACTTCAGCCGGCCCCTGATTCCTCCGCCGGTCGTTCCTTGTCCTCTATCAACCCCAGCCTGGGAGCAAGATTATGATTCTGACTGCCGAAGCACCAGCGGCTCGTAAGGAAACGATGGCTTTTATTGATCAGCAGCACCAACTGCTTATCGACGGACAGTGGCAGCCTGCCGCGTCCGGCAAGACCTTCGAAGTTAAGAATCCGGCCAACGAGCAGACGCTGGCCCAAGTTGCTGAGGGCGATCGTGCCGACATCGATTTGGCCGTGAAGGCCGCTCGGCGAGCTTTCGAAAGCGGTCCCTGGCCTCAAATGACACCTTCGCAGCGCGGGCAACTGATTTGGAAGTTGGCTGACATGCTGGAACAAAACGTGGAAGAGTTTGCGGAAATCGAATCGCTGGACAATGGAAAGCCCAAGGTCGTGGCCGCCGCGGCCGACATTCCTTTGGCAGTCGATTTGTTTCGCTACATGGCGGGATGGACGACCAAACTGGAAGGCAACACCCTCCCGATTTCCGTGCCCTATCTACCGGATGCCGAATTCCATTCGTTCACCCTACGCGAGCCTGTCGGTGTGGTGGGCCAGATCATTCCCTGGAATTTCCCGCTGTTGATGGCGGCTTGGAAACTCGGACCCGCATTGGCCACAGGCTGCACCGTAGTCTTGAAAGTCGCCGAGGAGACACCTTTGTCCGCGCTCCGCTTAGGCCACTTGATCCAAGAAGCGGGCTTCCCGCCAGGAGTCGTCAATATCGTGACCGGCTTTGGGGAGACAGCAGGCGCCGCGCTGGCCGCACACCCCGACGTGGACAAAGTCGCGTTTACCGGTTCAACCGAAGTCGGCAAGCTGATTGTCAAAGCCGCCGGCGAATCAAACTTGAAGAAGGTGACCTTGGAACTGGGTGGGAAGAGCCCCAACATCGTGCTGCCAGACGCAGATCTCTCAGCAGCGATTCCCGGCGCGGCCAACGCCATCTTCTTCAATCATGGCCAGTGCTGTTGTGCTGGATCTAGGCTGTTCGTGCACCAGAGCCAGTTTGACGAAGTTGTGGAAGGCGTTGCCGAGCAAGCCCGCCAAATCAATTTGGGCCCAGGTATGGATCCACAATGCGGCATGGGTCCCATGGTTTCGCAGATTCAACAGGAACGCGTGTGCGGTTACATGGACGCCGGGCTCAACGCGGGAGCACAGGCAGTCGTCGGTGGCAAACGGGCTGATCGTGACGGCTATTTTGTGGAACCAACTATCTTGGTCAACACGCAACCCGAAATGAGCGTCATCCAAGAGGAGATCTTCGGCCCGGTGGTCGCCGCGGTCCCATTTGACGATCCAGAACAAATAGTTGCCGAAGCCAACGACAGCATTTACGGACTGGCCGCCGCGGTCTGGACACGCGACATCAGCCGCGGACACAAGATCGCCAAACGCTTACGGGCCGGCAACGTGTGGGTGAACTGCTACAACATCTTCGATGCCGCATTGCCCTTCGGCGGCTATAAGCAGTCCGGCTGGGGACGGGAGATGGGCCACGCCGCCCTGGATCTCTACACCGAGACCAAGGCTGTGACCGTCCAGCTGTAGAGTTTCGAAAATAATCTCGTTCAGATCGACGAGCGCCGGTCAGCCATCTGCTTGGCCGGCGCTAACGGTCGGCTTAGCGTTGGAATCGGTTGCGCAATCAGATCGGCCAAAAGGCTGAGGCTAAGCTTGGCAATGTCTCTGTAAATGGTGAGTTCGACAACTGCGCCTCCATACTTGTGAGCCGACGGCGCTAACCACTGACGAGACAGCGTCTAGTCCAGGGTGCTGATTAACGTCCTCATAGTAGACCGAGCTGCGGTCAAGTACTTGCGGGCAAGACGAAGCGGTCCCAGAGACGCATGATTGAACCAGATGCACACCACGCCGTACGCAATCGTCCAACACTGGTGGCGCGACCGGTCGGGAAACTCTTGCTGTAGCTGCTCCGATACCATTGCCACCACATCATCCAGATAGGCGGCCATCTGTTCTCGAACGAGTTGGTTGGTATCCGCGGCCGCGATCAGCGATTCGATAACAACAATGCTGGCGGTTGTTTCCGGCGATTGAGCAGGTAGCAAAATCCGGATCAATTGCTCGACACGTCCCGGCGGTGCAATCGAGCCAGCCATGTCGACTAGCGTCTCGCGGTACTTGCCGACAACGCGACGCGTCAAGGCGACGACCAATTCTTCTCGATTACCGACGTAGTGCCGCAAGATACTTCGCTTCATGCCCGCTTCCTGGGCGATGCGCTCCAAGGAACTGGCTTCGAGCCCTACCTGCCCAACGCATCGCTCAAACGCGTCTAGTATCTGCTTCGTTCTCAGTTCAGTTAGATCCGGACGCCCCATTGCTTGCCCTTGGTCGAGTCCTCCTCTGCCGTTGACAGCACACTTGGCACTGTAACAGGTTGCTGGACCTCGACCAGTGCAAGTCGCAGCGGCGGACACCTCTCAAGAGGATGCAAATCACGCGGCAAAGCCCTGAGCGCCCGGCCACGATTCCTCCGCGACACGGTGGCGGCCATTTTTGATTATCATACTTGACAATTTACGGCAAGACGTTAATTTGTCAATTGTCAGTGTTGGTGTTTCACCTGAGAAAAACTACGGAGTCGTTTGACATGAGTGCTCTCTGTCTACTGCCATCAACACAGGGTCTACAGCGAACGGCACTGGTATTTGCGATGGCGATGCTTAGCGCACTGGTCCCTTGCTCAGCGCTGGCTCAGTCCAACCCATCGGCGGTTACGGACGAAGTGTCCTATAGCAACGATATTCGGCCAATCGTGAACAATTTCTGCACGACTTGCCACGCTGGCCGCAATCCGCAAGGTGAATTTGTGCTGACTAGCTATCAGGACGTTCGCAAGCACACCGAGCAAGGTCAGTTACTCGAGCGCATCAACGATGCCGAGAATCCCATGCCCGAGAACGGCCTCATGCCGCAGTACATGCGGCGGCTCTTTCGCGTCTGGGCGGAGCAGGGTTATATCGAGCAAGGTAGCGCTAAACGCGTAGGCGAGCGACGGCAGATGCTGGAATACACGCCACCCAAAATCGAACCCGTGAACATCAACCGGCAGGGATTCGAGCTGCTGGAGTACATGCAAGGTCACTGGGTTGGTTCAATGACACTGATGGGTACCAAGTACGATTGGATGGCATTCGATTTTCGCCCCATCGCCGCGTCGCACATTCATGGTTTGTTTGAAGGCGGCACGATTGGCAACCTCTTCACTTCGTTCTTTGTGACCGAGTTCCGTGGCCAGCGGACCATCATGGCCCGCAATGGCGGGATGTTGAATGGCATCTACCGCACCAGCTACTTCGTCTTGGATCAAGTACGCTATGGCCGCGATTGGGGATACTACCGTCTCGTAGATGCGTACGGCGGTGCCGACATCATGTATATGGAGTTGACCTTCCGCGGCGACACACTGCAATTCAGCGCTCACACCAGCCGATTTGGCTTGACCGCACCAAAGCCACATATGCTCTTTGAAGGCCGAAGAAAGCACCCGGGTTTGGCCTCCCAAGCCGCCGAAGTGTTTGGTTTCCCCAAGAACGTCATCGGTATCGATTTCTCCAAAGGACTCCCCGAATCGGCCTGGGCCGAAGAGTTTCCTCAAACATCCGCCACTTACATCTGGGAAGCCAATGACAAGAACCTGATCGAGCTGGGCAAACTCGCCAAAGACCCCGTCCGCATCGACCAGATGCCTTACCTGTCCCAGTTGGCTATTCAGATCCAGCGCTCACCGTCCACCCAAGGTAAGAAGCTGCAAGTCTATCTGTCGCGCGACTCTTTGGTCGACCGCAGTGGCAAGTTCATTACTCAGTACGGCTACATCCGGGAAGACCTGCTGGATACGCTACTGCTGTTTCCTGAGTTGGGAGCGCAGGAGACGGAATTCAATTTCACTTATCTCCATCCAGGCGAGTACTACTTGACCGTTATTGCCGACATGGACGCGGACGGCTTCCCGTCACCAGGCGATATCACGCATCCCCAACAAAAGGTCACCATTCGGCCAAAATCAAAGCAGCGCCTGACCATCCGCAATCTGAATGTCCAAAATTGAGCGGCTGTCTCCCCATACGACGAGCATCTCGAGGCGACCGGCACCGGGGTTCGCACTTGACAAGCGCTGCCGTACACTGACCCGCATGACGATCAATCAAGGCTATGCATATCGAATGCAGTTGGGACCTGCCGCCGAGGGCTGCACGCTGCTCGACTTTCTAAGCCAGCAGTTCCCGCACTCGTCGCGGCCGCAGTGGGCAAATCGAATAGCAAATGGCGAAGTGTTATTGAATGGCCGGGCCGGTACCGCCGATCTTTGGTTGCGACCAGGCATGCATCTGGTGTGGAATCGCCGGGGCTGGCGTGAACAAGCCGTTCCGTGCTCATTCGAAGTGGTGCTCGAAGACTCGGACTTGCTCATCGTTAACAAGCCCAGTGGATTGCCAACGCTGCCCGGAGGTGGCTTCTACGAGCACACGCTGTTGCGCCTGGTGCGATCCTATCGGACAGAAGCCCGGCCCATGCACCGTTTGGGACGTGGGACTTCGGGACTGGTCGTGTTTGCTAAGACGCGGCAAGCCGCCAGCGGTCGGGCTCGGCGAGAGCACTACGACATACGCGCACCGATTGGAAAGATCCGACATCCTCGGCTGGGACACATTTACGCACGGTGCGGCACCGGCAAATCGGCACACAGCCGCGCAACGGCCATGGCCGCTCAGCACGATTCAGAACATAAAGCAACCACGCTGTTTCGAGTCGATTTGTTGACGGGCCGCCCACATCAAATTCGAATACACTTGGCCAGCATCGGTCATCCGCTGGTAGGCGACCCCACGTACGCTGCCGGTGGTGGTCTACGGACCAATCCAGGCTTGCCCGGGGAAACAGGTTACCAGCTGCACGCTCAAGAGCTAACATTTCGGCATCCGATTTCAGATGTACCCATACGCGTGTCAGCACGGCCACCGGAGCCACTTCGCTCTGCCAGCACACCAACTGATTGAGCCCGAACAGGTCGGGATCGTCGATGTTGCACTGGCCATTCACCGGTTGATCGGAGCGTCACTGAAATGCAACGCGTTCTCCAGCGTACGCCTCTGAATTCGCGCCGATCAAGGACCCCATCATGTTGAACGCCGAGTGCTCCGCCGCATCCTCCTCGATTTGGCAGCTGTGGCTCGCAGTGTGTTGGTGCTTGATTCCCACGATTGGTGTTGCCGCGGAGCCGGAACGCCCCAACATCTTGTGGATTACGATCGAAGACTGGTCGCCGGATCTGTCGTGTTACGGCACACCTGGCATCGCAACACCACATGTCGACCAACTGGCGAGTGAAGGAATACGCTACAACTGGGCCTTCACGACTTCACCAGTCTGTTCCACTTCGCGGTCAGCCATGATGACCGGCTTCCATCAGAACTACATTGGCGCTCAGAATCACCGCGAGTACGACAAACAGCCGCTACCGCATGGTATCCGTCCCATTCCACATTTGTTGCAGGACGCCGGCTATTTCACAGCGCTATTGAGTTCCAAGACAGATTGCAACTTCACGCCGGATCGTCGCGATGAATTGTTTATGGGCCGAGATTGGCGGCAGCGCGAGGCCGATCAGCCGTTTTTTGCCCGCGTCACCCTGAGTGGCACGCATCGCTCGTGGAATCGCGATCCCCAGCGACCGATCTCGACCGCAGACGTGCGGCTGCCTCCGTATTATCCCGACACCGAGTTCTGTCGGCGAGATTGGGCCAATGGACTCGAACAAATGCAGCTGGTGGACCGTCAAGTTGGCGATCTACTGCAACGACTGGAAGACGAAGGCCTGGCCGATAGTACGCTCGTCTTCTTTATCGGAGATCACGGACGTTGCCATATTCGCGGCAAACAATTCCTGTACGACGGAGGAATTCGAATTCCGATGATCATGCGTTGGCCGGGTCAGGTCGCACCCGGCCAGGTTAACGATGATTTGGTATCGTCCCTGGACATTTGTGCCACGGTGCTGGCCGCGGCTGGAATTAGGCCACCGGTGCCCTTGCATGGCGAGAACTTGCTGGGCAACAGCTTATCGCGACGCAAATATGTGTTCGCTGCCCGTGATCGCATGGGCGACACCCATGACGCCATGCGGGCAATACGCTCCAAACGCTACAAGTTGATTCATAACTTGATGCCCGAACGAGCATATTGCCAATACAGCGGTTACAAGGAAACTGCCTACCCCATGCTGGCGGAGATCAACGTCTTGAACTTACAGGGCAAGTTGACGCCCGAGCAGGCCGCTTTCCTGGCTCCCTCCAAACCTGAGTTCGAGCTTTTCGATCTGCACCAGGATCCCCATGAAGTGCATAACCTGGCAGGGCAACCTGCCTACTCGGAGATTCAAGCCGAATTGCTGGGTGAACTCGATCGATGGCGGTCGGAGGTAATTCATGATCAAGGAATTTCGCGTGATTTTCGCGCCGTGGGAGTGTTTCCAGAACAACCGCCAACTACGTCGGTGGCTGAGTGGGTCGCTCAACACCAGAACGATTACGACTTCAAGACAGTCGGGTTGCCCGGTTGGTTCCCCACGCGCTCTCTGGACGATTGGCTGCGCGTTCGAAAAATCTGGGAGCCCTACGTCTTTCGCGATCCAGCCAGCCAGATGAAGCGCCCAGCCATCGATCCACGCGGCAAATGAGCTATCTCGTCGCCCGCCAAGATCGCTGTCGGTTGACTGAAGATGAAGGCGCTCACACGCGTTCGGCAGCGTCAGCAATCATAAAGGCATCGAAGACGGACGATTCAAACACCAGATCCAGTGGCTCACAATCTCGGCCCAACCTTTGCTCCAGTTGCCGTCGTTCCAACGTTTCGAATTCGGCAACCAGCTGCGCGCAGACTGACTTCCATCGGCCAGGGGCATAGCACGACGAATCGATTAGCAGGTCACGAATGGTCTCCAACATCTCTTGCAAGGCAGGCAAGGAACTGGGTAGGAAGGGGCTGTCTAACACCGATTGGCATCCGAGTCCAAGATGTCGCAGCCAATTCGGACGGCGTTCTTGTCGCCCGGCCACTTGCTGCGAGGCAACATGCCTGCTTTCCAGTTTCTGCCGCAACGAGTCGACCTGAACTGTCAGTTGTCGAGTAGCCAGACGCTCGGTGTGCAGCTCACGCTCGAAGCGTGACTGTGCGGTGGCTGCCATCGACGTTTGCTGCTCGAGCTCGTATGCCATTTTCCCGAGCTGCCGATTGGACTCGGCAGCCACCTGCTGGTGGTGACGGGCCAGCCGCGTGGCGCGGCGCAGCCAGTTCCGCAGGTTCGAAACATGGCGCAAGGACGCTTGAAAATGCGGCTCCACATGCTGCAGGCGATCCCGCAAACGATCACGCTCCCGTGTGGCAATCTGCTGGGCATCTCGGTCGCGGTGGAGTTCAACCAGCTGCCCCTGCAATCCCGCGATGGTCTGTTGCAAGCTCGGAATCTGTTCGCCTTGATCTGCCAGCTGGCTCGATAGCCGGTCATGTCGGGCTTGCCACTGACGCAGCTGGGCGCACAAAACCTGGTTCCTTTCCTGCCCAGCCCGTTGCTGAGACACGGCATCGCTCAGCTGTTGCTTGACGAGCCTGGAGGCCTCGCGAAGCTTCGCATTCTGGTCCGTCAACAGTTGGCGTTCTCGTTGGCGATGCTCTCTTTCCGCACCCAGTTGCTCTCGCGCAACTTGCAACTGCTCGCGGAGCCGAGTCAATTCGAGTTCACGTTCGTCGATTTGTGTTCGCAGCAGCTGATTTTCCGCCGCCTGATCCTCCTCAGCCTTGGAATCGATGCGAGAATCGCTGATGACGCTTTCCGCGTCCGTGCTGCAACTGGGTTGGTGCAAGCTGGCCAACACCGTCGTATCTTGAACAGAAGGCAGGTCCCGTGTGAGTGGATGTCTGTCGCCGCGAGACTGGCGCAAAGACTGCCGCGCCCGCTGGAGCGAATAGAAATCGATCTCAATGGGAAATCGCTCCCCCACTGCGTTCAGCACTTCCGCGACTTGGGCCGCCGATTGTGGCCGCGCCCTTGGATCGACTTGCAAACATTGCTGCACGAGATGCGAAACCGCTGCGGGCACGGAGGGACTGTAGTTCTCTATCAATCGTCGCGCCCGTGCCGGACACTGTCTATGCTTGGCTTTGGGGAGCAACTTCCCGGTAAGACAGACCACCAAGGTGGCACCCAATCCATAGACGTCCGCCGCTGGCGAGAATGGCGCTGCCTTGCCCGAGTCATGACCGGCGAACTGTTCGGGCGCCGAAAAACGAGGCGTGCCCGCGCGGTTCCTGCTCGAGAATGCAAAACGGCGCCGGGCCTCGGCGTCATCCCCCAGGTATTCAGCGAGGCCAAAATCAATAATTCGCGCTGTCCCGTCGGAGGTCATCAGGACATTCCCCGGCTTGACGTCGCGATGCAGTACACCTCGCTCGTGAGCGTGGTGCAATCCTTCGGCAGCTTGGGCAACAATGTTGCAAGCCTGCTGCCATGGCAGCTGCTTGCGGATTCGAATCAGCTCTTGCAGACTCGGACCCTCGATGAGCTCCGTCACTAGATAGGGACATGCGTTGCGCTGGTTCGGTGAAGACCGATGTTCCAGCAAACGGGGAACGTTGGGATGCTCCAGACTGGAAAGAGCAAATGCTTCCAATGCAAAACGCTGACGCGACCGTCGCTTGGAACGCAAACTACGTTTGAGCAATTTGACGGCACAGAGCTGTCCATCGACTTGATGGCGAGCTACGTAGATCTCTCCCATCCCGCCACTGCTGAGCGGCGAAAGAATCCGATAGCTGCCAATGTGCAAGCCTCTCCAACGCTTGTGCAGAACGCATCCTGCTTGAAACGGCGTTAACAGTCTGGCCCGGACAAACGCGTTTGCCCAGTGTTCGTCAGTGTGGCAGCTCGCCGCCAACCGCTCTGTCCAGTACGACAGCTCTACTTCGGCCAAGAATCCAAGCTGGGCTAGGTTGTTGACGAAGTCCGAGGTGTGACAGCTGGACAAAGGTGGAAAATCCGGGGCGTGCAGATGTGCGGTGGGAGTTTGAAAACTCGCAAGTGTCCGCCATGCCTCGGGAAGCGACAACCAAGGTTATGTGAATTTTTGGTGAGGATCAATTGCGGCCTTTATGCCCTCGACAGCGACCTGCAAGGCGCGCCACTTGCATTCGAGCATTCAAGCTCGTTCGCGGGCCGCCACTTCTTGATCAGACACCAACCTATTGCAGTTTCGTGATTCGACTATTGAGGTGAGTCACCGTCGGGCACAGGTTGGCAGAGCAGACGCGGTCAAAACAGGTAGTCGTCCGTGTCATCCAATTTGGATTGCAATTCGGCTTCGAGACGCTTGATCTCCGATTCCAATTCCATTCGCTCTGCGTCCGTCGCCTGTTCCATGCGTGAGCTGATCTCCGCTCGCAAAGCCGCGTAGTGCTCTTTTAAGCCCTTCTCATAGGCCTCAGGGCCACCTTCCCAAAACGAATCCGTCATCGCGCTCACCTTGCTTTTCGTCAGTACGCGTGCTGGCGGCAGCTGCTATCAAGCCGGCTAGTGGAGACCAACCCACAAATCTTAGCCGCGATTAGCGCTCGGCTGCCTCAACTTTGCAAAAAATCAGGCTGTGGAGCCGAAGCGTGGCCACCTGGCCAATCTGCGTTGGCCAAAGTGCTAGACTGAGGGCCCGGTGGGACCAACCCCAAGGCTCCGACGGCACTTGGGACCGCCGCCCCAAGGCGCGTCAACACCTGTCTCAAGCGACGCTTGTTGCAAGTAACACGCGTACGCGTGCAAGAACCTACTTCCAAGAACACGATGCCGCAGCTTCAGCGCGATTCCTAGATGCAGTTCCTCGACTGGCAAGCAGTTCGCCACATTTCGCGACTCTCCATATTGAATCGCATTACGTTCACCATGTTGTTCCTGGTCCCGCTGTTGGCCGGCTTTCTGCGTCCGGTGCGTGTCTCGGTCGACAAGGCGAACGCGGCCATGAATCGAGTGGAATCCTCCACCGAACCGGTACGCGATGTGGCCCGTGGAGCTGAAGCATTGACGGACTTAGGAGCTCGCCTGCGGGACCAGTTACTCACGCCCGCTACTGGGGATGTGGCTGCGGACGGAAGCGTGTCGGCGGCCGAGCGTATGGATCAGGCCGCGACGTGGAGGATCGGAACGCCGATACTGCCGCGACCCTGGGCGATGGCTTTCACGGCCGCCCTGCTAATTTTGTTGGGCGATACTGTGTTTCAGATTTGGTGCCCCACGCCGGTCAAGCAAAATTCTCTGGACGAATACATCGATGAACGCTGCCAGCAGTTCGCCACTCATCCATCCCGAACTACGTTGGACTCCGCTCGCCATGATGTAGCGCAAGATCCTGCCAGCAGTTTGATTGAGTGGGAAACGTCGCTGACCGAACAACTGAAGTCGCAGACGGAGCCATCGAACGATTTTCTGCATTCAGAGTTGCAGCAAGTGCGAACCAGCATCGTGGAAAAGGCTAGCCGCATGAGCTACCTACGCTACGCTGGACAGTACCGCTTGGCCACTTGGTCATGCTTTGCGATCTACACACTGGCAACTTGCATCGTCTTGAAGATTCTTCAAGAACAAACTCTCAACGTGATTCGTTCCGCTGGCTGGTAGTAGCCGCGACGACGAAACAAACTCTTGAACGGTGCACGCCCCGTTCATCTACTCGTGCTGACTGACCAGTTCCCAGTGGACCTCGCGCATGGGCAACCAAAAATCATTCTTGTGCTGGGGATCGTTCGAGCGGACGACATTCAAACTGATTTGCAGCTTTTTCAGCGCGGTATCGAATTGGCTCTTGGTGCACCCCAATTCCGCGATCGCTCGCTTGCGAAGCGGACCCGTGGCCGCTGGTTCCAACCGCACAAATTCGTAGACCGCTTGCGCTAGCTCGTTCAGCTCACCAACCGGTTGATACGCCTGCGGGTAGTGCACTTCTTCAAAATGCTGCATCTCCATGAGCACGGCATCGCCACCAGCGACCTTGCCGTAAAAAACTTGGTCCGGATAGGTTTGAGGAATCCGCGTCTTCCAGTCCCAAACGGCGGTCACCTTCGGACTCCAGCCACCTTCGCTGGGCTTGTCTTCAGACAAGTCCGTTTGGTCCCATAGGGAAGGGTAGGGCGAGCCCTGGCTTCCAAAGACCGTGACGACCTTTTCACGGATCACAAACTGAACCGCTTGTTCAAAAGTCTTGATCATGATCCTGATCCCAACATGGCAAACAAACTCCAGGAAATTCGGCCTTCGCAGCAAACACGAGTATTGGCGGCGGCATGAACTGCCCGAACCACCACCGCACGAGCACGTTCCGTCGATGCACCGTCTCGGCCCCGCGCAAACAGAAACCTATCCGAAAACCTCGCGGGCGGGCACCAGCGCTCGGCCTAAGGTGAGGTTTTCAGATAGGTTCTAACATGATTCGTGTTCGGCCGCGTAAGTTCCCAGCTGGGGGCCGAACCCAAATTGTCGGCTGCTGGCAATCCACTCGAGTCGGCGCCTAGTCCAGCGAAATTTGAAGCCGTTCAAAGTGTGGGGCACCGCCTCGGGATGAAAAACAACTGATTGAACTCTGACGGAGACTTAGATGGACGCGATGAGCATTATAGGTTTCACTTTTGGAACGACCGCCTTTACCTTCGCGATCATCGGCTGGGGACAGATCGCCAAATTGCAAAAAGAGGTGACGGATCTGAAGCAGGATTTGGTCCGCGCCGGCGTGCCAATCGACAAGCAGGACTAGTTGTTGGTTATTGACGGACAGGCAGCCCGCCGGTCAAGATAGCCGCTTCCGCTATTCGCAGCACGTCCAATAACATGGTTGGCCTACGAAGATTGAGAGGAATCGCCACTAGCCCGTGAAAGCGCGTGCCCATGGATGCTACAAGCTGCGAATCCGCAGGACTCGCATCGGTGTGACAGCGGAGCAAAGGTGGCCTCTGCGATTGCGATGATACGCGCACCCTGGCAAAGGACGATTCAAGTTGGAGCTCGATCAGCTGCGTTACTTTTTACGAGTTGCCGAGCGCGAGAATTTCACTCGTGCCGCCGAAGATCTAATGATCTCTCAGCCCGCGCTCAGCCGGTCCATTCAACGGCTGGAAGAAGAGCTGGGGCAGCCGGTGTTCGAACGAAAAACCCGTTCACTGGCCCTCACGGAGGCCGGCGAACTGCTGCAGTCCAGAGCACGGCAAGTGCTGACGATCCTGGAAGATACCGTGGCAGAGATCACCGACGATGGGCAAACTGGCCGCTTGCGGATCGGTGCAATTCCCACCATCGCTCCATTCTTCCTACCCAATCTGCTGCGTCAGTTTTCGGCTGAGTTTCCGCGAGCGACTCTTATTGTGCACGAGAACACGACCGACGTACTGTTGAAGTGCTGCTCCCAAGGCGAGATAGACTTAGCCATCTTGGCGCTGCCCGTACCGGCCAAGTACCTGGACGTTGAAGAGCTGTTCGAAGAAGAGCTGCTGTTGGTTTTGCCCCCCGATCACCCTTTGGTTGCCAAACGCAGCATTCGTATTGGTGATGTCGAACCACTACCATTTGTCCTGCTGGATGAAGCTCATTGTCTGTCCGACAACATCGTGAGCTTTTGTCGACAACAGTCGTTCCAGCCTGTGGCCGTGGAGCACACCAGCCAATTGGCAATGGTCCAGGAATTGGTGTCCTTGTCTCACGGGGTGTCCATGATTCCCGCGATGGCTCGCCGCTTGGACGACAGCGACCGACGCGTGTACCGATCGTTTGCTGGCAAGCAACCGACTCGACGCATCGCCGCCGTGTGGAATCCCTCCCGGTTTCAAAGCCGCCTGTTAGAGAAGTTTCGAAACTGCCTGCGGCGCTACTGCCACTGACGCGAACTCTAGTGCAGGCCGCACGGAGATAGGACCTGACTCGCGCTAACTCACTAGCGACCGGCCTTTGCAGCACATCCCAGCCTAAGCCTCCGTACTTCGGGCGTTCGACAGCTCCTCCACGGCCTTGGCCTGGCTGCCGGTACGCATGACGCGACAAACCGAGAGCAATTCAAAAGACTCTTGCACCAGCGTGCTCAATTGGTCGTCCTCTTCCACGGAGGCGATGGCGTGAGCGGCAACTTCTTCGATGGATTTGACATTGTACTGTTGGGCTGTCAAACGAAGGCGTTCGGCCAGAGCCAGGAACTTGTCTCCGTCGCCTCCGTCGGCGGCTTCGACCAAGCGTTCAATCTGTTCGCCAATGCTCAACAGTACTTCGTTCTCAAGTCGCTGCTCCGTCGCGTGCGATGCCGAGAGCTGTCCGGCCTGGACGATCTCGATAAACAACTGAACCAATTCGGGGTCAAACTGCTGCCCGGCACAGCGACGGAGTTCCCGGAGTGCTGCCTCGACTGTCCTGCCACGACGATAGGGCCGGTCGGAAACCATCGCGTCAAACGCGTCGACAATCGCAAGAATCCGAGCACCAATGGGAATGTCATGCCCCTGCAAATCCTGACGCTGCGCCGCGTCTCCGCTGAAATGGTAGTGGTGATAGTTGACAATATCCGTCAGTCGTTGGTGCTTGAATGACGTATTGATGATCTCCACACCCACGCGGTCATGTTTGGCCATGATTTGCCATTCCTGCTCGGTCAGCTTACCGGGCTTCAGCAAAATGGAATCAGGCACTCCGACTTTGCCGATGTCATGCAGCAAGGCTGCAATTTCGATCAAGTACACTTCACTGGGTCCCAACAACCGCTGAGCCAACATAGCGGCAAAGTTGGAGACGCGTGTGCTGTGCGCACCCGTTTGTGCATCACGATAGGTCAAGGCAGACAACAGAGCAGTTACCGCCGCGTAAGGAATCGAAGGCAACACCCTGTCCTGTTCGACCTGAAGCTTCTCTCGCGATAGCTTGGATTCATCGACAACAAGATCTCGAGGAACCGTATCGAAGCGGACCACCTGGTTCCGGCCATTGCGTTTGGCCACGTACAGACATTGGTCCGCCTGGTCCAACAGGCCTTGCGGATCTTCCGCACCCAGCGAAAAACCGGAGACCCCCAGGCTGGCCGTAATCGATACATCCTTAAACTCCAACTCGCTTAGCCGCGTGCGGATGTCTTCGGCGGCTGCCTCGGCATTCTCCAAGCTGACACCCGGCATCAGAATGCTGAATTCTTCTCCACCATATCGGCAGACGATGTCGTCGGGACGGGTCGCCGAATTCAGCAGCTGTCCGGTTTTGCGAAGCACTTCATCGCCTACGCCGTGACCATGATTGTCGTTGATCGACTTGAAGAAATCGATGTCGACCATCAGCGCGCACAGCGACGCCTGCCCCTGCTTGGCGTCTGTCCACAACCGGTCAAACTCTTCGAAGAACGTGCGACGGTTAAGACATCCGGTCAACGGATCTCGAGTCGCCAAGTAACGCAATTCTTCGTTCTGTTTGGTAATCTCTTCCTTGGATTCCTTCAACTCCGACAACGTATTGGATAGCTGAGCTCGACTCTGCTCCAGCGGCGTGATGTCGGCGAACGCAGCCATCAATCCTTGGTACTTGCCACTTTCGTCCAGCACAGGAGACGCGTTGACTGAGAAGATGGCCTTCAAATCTCCGTTCTTATCCGACAGCCGCATTGTCGTCCCACGCACGACCGAACCGTCGTCCGATGGGGCTCGTAGCGACACGATCGGAGCACCGTTGTAGTCCGTGAAATCCCATGGCAAACTCCACAAGCGAGTGCCTATCAGCTCGTCGATGTCGGCTTCGAGGTAACGGGCGAACACTCGATTGGCCAGGACGATGCGATCCTCACCGTCCAACAACACGACACCTTCGGCAAAGTTATCCAGCGTCTGACGCACCCGCGATGGAACGACTTGACCGGGGTCTAAGTACTTCAGGATTTGTCGCAAGTGAAACAGGCAGGCGCCGCCGACTAAGGGTACCAGCAGAATCAACAGTTGCACCGTCGACGTACTAAGCCAGCGATTGTATCCCACGAAGATGGGTTGAAAGCGCATTTCCAACGTACCCCACTGGCCCTTGGCGGACACAATGGGCAGCACATAACAACCATCCTGGCTGTTGGTCATGGCTGAGGTCCACGTCGAACGATGATCTCCGACTTGACCTACCAACTTGCCGTCGTTAAATCGCAGGCCTGCGGAAATCAACTCTGCGTGCTGCGCCTGGAACATCTCCAACTGCTTAGCCGCCTGATGCAACTCGTGTTTGCCAATTAAGTACGTCATGTTGCTGGCCAGCGACTCACATTGATTGGCGCGCTGCTGCGCGGTCGCAACACGTTCATCGGGAATGATCCCCACCACGTTCGCAATCAAGATCGCCGCCACACACAGGCTAACGATGCTAATTGTTATTCGATGAATACTGTTAATTTTCATTTTGCTAAACTGAGATTCTGAGAATCACTGCTTGTTCTTTTTTGCCTGCTGCCGCTTGATCATCTCGGCCATGCTGACGTCTTCGTCGTCCTTGGCGACCATACCGTGGCGTAACACAAACACGGGATCAAAGCTGGCGGCGGTCGGCAAGGCAGAAGTCAGCAGAGCAGCGATGGCCGATCCGCTGACCATCCACACGGCGGCTCCTGCCGTCGCTCCAATGGCGACGTAGTTGGCCGAAGCAGACACGACTTGTAGGAATTCGTCGCGCTGTTGCAATTCCAACTCCAACTCGTCCATCGCATATTGCACGCTTTGTGGGTCGTATTCAAAGCTCTCGTAGCTGGCCAAACGGATCTCACCCAGTGCGTACAGCTCCTGAGCTGACCTGACGTTGGAATCGATCTTATGCCTAGCGAGGCCGATCTCGACTGCGTCAAAGGCAGCGAGAGCCTCGTCGTTGGAATCCGTGTTTCTGCCGTCTAGTGGCAGCCCACCGGATCGAGTCGCTGCTTCAGTTTCGGCGCCGCCATCACCAGTCGCTTCACGATCGGAACGTTCTCCGCCGCCGGTCGACGTCGAGCTAGTGCCGCCCACCTGCGCGGGCGCTTCGTCGGTTGGATCGTCGCTGTCAATGATCTCGTCCCCATCGTCCGATGCATCATCATCGTCGCCGGTATCCGAGGTACCATCGTCGCCCGAATCTCCGCTATCCCCGTCATCTCCGTCTGGTGGATCCACGATGGGACCGGCGTTGATCACAATGCTGACCGTGGCCGCCGTCGATGCAAGCGTGCCATCGTGAGCGGCATAGGTAAAGGTCACCACGCCGTTGAATCCAGTCTGTGGCTGGTACAGAAACGTGCCATCCGCGTTCAATGTCAGTGAACCGCTGGAGGGTCCAGCGATCACGACCGCCGTTAGTGTGTCGCCGTCGATGTCCCCATCATTGAGCAGTAACCCGTCGGCGCCGGTGGTGGTGAGGTTCGTATTCAAGTTAATGACATACTGATCATCGACGGCAATAGGCGCGTCGTTGACAGGATCCACCGTAATCGCGGCTGTCGCCAAATCGGAGAGATCCGTACCATCGCAGGCGCGGTACACAAATTGGTCTGTCCCGTGGTAGTTCAATTGCGGCGTGTAGGTGTAGCTACCATCGGCCAACAGCGAGAGCGTACCGTGGCTTGGTCCTGAGACGAGCACAGCACTCAAATCGTCCAATGGATCTTGATCAGAATCGTTGCCGAGCACGTTTCCTGCAACCGACGCGTCTTCGTTCACTGTTACCGCATCGTCGACGGCGACCGGACGATCGTTCAGGTCCGTAACCGAGACCGTAATCAACTCGTCAATCCATAGCCCTGCCAGATCGGTCGCACGCACCAGCACTTGGTACGAAGACTGATTCTCATAGTCGAGCGCCCCATCGTCCAGCGTTAGCTGATTCCCGCCGGATAGCGAGAATACCGCCGCATCCGGTCCTCCAACAATCGCGAAAGTATGCGTGTCTCCGGCGTCGGGATCCGCGGCAACCAGCCCTGTGACGACGTATCCTCCAGACGTATCTTGGTGCTCATTCACCGATACTGAATTTGGCGTCACGTCGGTCGGCGCTTCATTGACACCGATAACGGTCACCAAGATCGTCTGAGTGTCGACCAACGCCCCGTCGGAGGCCTGCACCAGAACTTCGTAGACACCGTTTGCGTCGGCATCCGTCGGCGACTCATAGTTTCGTGGCGCCACGAACGTGAGTTGTCCGCTGTTGCCATCGATCAAGAATTGGCCGGCGTCCGCGCCTCCTTGAATGGAATACGTGATTGTCTGTGCTGGCAAGTCGATGTCTGTTGCCGTTACCGTGGTAACGTCCGTGCCGTTTTCGGGGGCATTGACATGCGCCGTCGCCAGACCGCCATCGCTGGTTATGACTGGGGCACTGTCATTGACCGGATCGATCACCATCGAGAAAGTCGCTGAACTGCTCGTACCCGTGCCATCGTCGACGGTAAAGTCGAACGAGTCACTGCTCGTCTCACTGCCGTCATGGTCGTAGGTGACCAGACCGCCGTCGATGTCCGCCTGAGTAAAGGTGTCGTTCGTTCCCAACGCCGTTCCCGAACGACGTAGTGTTCCGTTGTCGGGCACGCTGTCTAGCGTGTAAACCAACTGCGCCGCGTCATGATCCACGTCCGTAGTTTGAAGAAATGCGGCGGTAATCGGCACGCCCGCATCACCTTCGTCCAACGTCAAACTGACGTTCGTGCTGATCACTTGTTCGTCGTTGACAGCGGTGACCGCAATATCGCGAGTGGCAACGTTACTGTCAGCTTGCCCATCGTTGACGGTGAAACTGACCGTGCGTGTCGCCGTGCTCGGAGATTCACTCGTATTGTGGTAGGTGATACTGCGCAGAGCCGTTTCGTATTGAGCAACCGTGGCGGATCCGCTCAACGTTAGCTCGCCAGTCGATCCATCCCAGGCGCCTGTAATGCCGCTCTGATCTGTAAACAACAACTCATCCTGACCGGGCGCATAGTTGACGCTCAGCCGCACGACTGCGGACGCCAAGTCGCTGTTGTCGACGTCAGATAGCGTCAGCGCCGCAGTGATGGGCTGTGGCCCGGCGTTTTCAAAATAATTCAGCGTACTGCTTTCAACACTGGCGATCACTGGCACGTCATTTAGTGCGACAATGTTGATCGTCTGCGACGCAGAATCTTCCTCACTGGATCCATCACCGCTTAGTCCGGGATCCGTGCCCGTGTTGCCGCCATCGTTCGCGGTCACCGTCACCGTCGTCGAAGACGAAGGCGTATCGCTGCCGTTGAAGTACGTGATCGTCCCCGTACCGGAAGCAGTCAACAGCGCGTCGATCTGAGCCAACGTACCCGTGACGGTCACCGCGCCCGTACCATTGCCACCGGTCACCGTCGTACCCGAATCTCCCACGGCCACGGTTACTGCACCTTCGCCCACGCTGATCGTCGCCGTCATGGTGCCACTGGCCGCATCGACATCGGTCACGGAAAAACCCGTGCCCTGAAGCGTCAAATTCGTCTGTTCGTTGACCGTGTAGGCGCTGCCAGGACCGGACACCTCGGGCGTGTCATTGACAGAATTGACGGTGATGTTGAACGACCCGTCGACTGTGTTGTTGTCGCTAGCCAGCGCCTGGATTTCCGCTGCGGACAAGGCGCGGGTGTAGATACGCGCGTCATCGATTTTGCCGTTGAAGTCGAAGCTTGAGTTGACCACATCTGCGTGGGAACCAATGGTGGTCTGTGGAAACCAACCCGGATAATTGATCGACTCCGTAAAGTTCCCACTGGCAACCGCTTGGCCATCGATGTAGAGCGTTTGTACGTTGTTGACATCGTCAAAGGCAAAGGCAACGTGATGCCAACTGTCATCGGCCAGACTGATCTCCGTGCCGGTACCAATGAAGTTGAATCCCGTTCCATCGTAGAAGAAGCCAGTCACGCCTTGGGAGCTGTCATCAACTCGTAACGCCACCGCATTGGTGATCGAGATAACTTCGCCCGCGTTGACTGCCGCGCTTGAAAAATTCACCCAAGCGGCCAGCGTCACATCCGTTGGCTGGGAAAAGTCGCCGGCGATGTTCACGTAGTCGCCTGTACCATCCAGCTGCAATACTTGCCCACGTTCGGCATCGTTCGTGACAGCAGCGTCGCCCGTCAAGGCGCCATCTTGCGACGCGCCGACACTCTGATCAACTGCGTCCGCCTCAAAGCTGTAGTGGCCGACTAGATCCGCCGTTAACCCAGTCGACATGTCCAGCGTAACGCTACCACTGAAGTTGGCAGCAGGTGTGAACGTCATCCCCTCTAAGGCCGCGTTGATATCCGCTTCGGTACCTTGGAAGGTAAAACTCGCGTCGCCGTTGCTGCCAGCAGCGAAGGTTAGCCCCGTCGTCTGGGACAGCTGCAAGAAGCCGTAATCGACCGCCAAAGAGACTTGCAACGGTGGATTGCTGGCCGCCAGATTATCCGCGACGGAAACCGCATTGCCGCTTCCGGAACTAAAGGTCAGTACCTGGTCTTCGCTGACCACCTGTGCTGCCGGCAAGGAATGGCTTGGCTCGGCGATGTCACTCACCGTGATGGACAGGGTTTCGCTGTAGACCTTGCCGGCCGCGTCCGTGACTTCCACGGTCACGTTATGGGACGGATCCACTTCGTGATTCAGCTGCGAGCCTGACGCGACGGTGATCTCCCCAGTTTGACCGTCGATGGTAAATCTTCCGCCGGCATCACCTCCGGAGGCAAACGCATAGGAGTAGTTCGACAGAACTTCGTCGGCCGCCCATTCGACCATGTAGGTGAAGGGACCTGTGTTTCCTGAATCGTGCCAAGTTCCATCGCTGGCGATGTGAGCGTAGTCTTCGCCCACTCCGTCCAAATCACTAATATTTGAGTAATGTCCGGATACCGCCGCACCTCCACTGACGACCTTATCGCCGTCGGCTACCAACCCGTTGTACTCGACCCAAGTACCTTGTAGTGCAGCATCGGTAATGCCCAGCCAAATGGACGTCCCCGAATCCAGTACGCGCTGTCGAACCCATTCGTTTTCATACTCCGATCCGATGGTCAGCAGCTGGCCATTGATTCCATTCAAGCTGGAACTGGTGGCGGCCAACAACGCAGAATCGAAGTCCGTGGGTGAATTGACGAGACGATAGAATTTCCCGGTCGCCGCATCGTATTCCAACGAAGTGTCATTATTCAGAATCGCGGTCACAGCGGCCGGCACCTCGATCACCCGCACATCTCCCAGCACAACAGCGGAAGAGCCCGACTCCAACGAGCTGAATGACAACGTCGTCGTTGTATCTTCGGCGGTAAACGTCATACTGCGTTGATTCCACAGCATGTTGGCATACGACCAATTGTCAGGTTCCTCGGTCACAAAATCTTGTGAGTGACCTCCAGCCGACACTCGATATTCCAGTGTCGAGTCACCGGTCCAGTCACCGGACTCGACAAACACGATCTGATACGTGCGGCCAGCCACAGTCGTGAGGTCTTGGGAAATAGTACCTCCGACACTGGCAGCCAGTTCCACCGAACGGCCGCCCAGCGGCGTGGACTCCCAGACGGAACCAGCCAACACAATTTGTCCTTCGGCGACCGACCAATTCCCAAAGGATGCCGTCGCGCTATAGGTCTGGTAGCTGCCCGGGTCGGACGCTTCGCGGAACAACCCATCAACGACAACATCGTGGAATGCGTCCGGATCGGTGGGCACCACGTGTCCAACGGTGGTGCCGTTGGCGCTGTTCTCCTCAATCGTTAGACGAGTGACAGCAGACCCTGCGGCGCCAACCTTTTCGATGTTGCCATCAAACGCGCGGATGTTGCTGATCGAGTAATCGGCTTGATTGCTGTAGCCGCCACTCGAATCAGCATAGAACGAGGTGTCGATGTACCAGTCTTCGGAACCGCTTAAGCCACTCTCGGTATGAAATGTCGTACCGTTGTGTTGAAAGTGAATGTTCGTACCGTCGACGTGAAATGAAAACGTGTCGCCGTCCGAGTAACTCAACGCATAATCGCCGGAGTCCACTGCATTGATGCGAACACGAACTACTCCACCTCCGCCAATGTTCGAGTCGAAGTACAGTGCGTACTCCACGTCACTTTGCGCGGCGCTCGACTCGGCGGTTGACAATCCGATGGTGTAAGCTTGCATGCCGGAAAGAGAACCGGCCGCCGCCAAAGCGGGAACGTCGAAGCTGAGCGTGTAATTGTCAGTGAAGCCAAAGTTGCTGAGCTGTGGCGAGGTGATTTGCGAGTTCCAGCCACTGGCCGCGCTGTCATCGACAAAGGTCACTGTCGAGCCACTGACGGTCACGCCAGTACTGGCATTCGTCCATCCGGTAATGGCCGCGGGCACGGCGGTGGTAGCCAAGGTCAAGTGATTCGTGCCGACGACGTCCACCACTTCGTTGAAGCCATTCACGCCATCCATTTGCCAGTTCGCCACCAGGCCACTGGGCAAGTTGCTCGCATCAAACTGCTGCTGATAGTTCAGCGCAATTTCAGAATCGCTGCGGACTTGATCCCAAATTCGCGCGTCCAACAGGGTCCCCCGAAATGCAGCTTCTTCCGTGAAGCCCGCATTGAGCTGATCCTGCTCGTTGCCGATGACCAACGTACCGCCGGTGCGCACCGTCTGCCCCGCGGACAATCCGGTATCGGATCCAACGAGTTGGCCGTCCAGATACAAGCGAGCGTCGCCGTAAGTGTTGTCCCAGGAAACGGACAGTGTATGCGGCTGACCATCCGTCAATTGGCTCGCGTCCAGCGCAAACACAGCAATGTTGCCGTTAACGACCAGTTCGATCTGGTTCAAGTTAGCTTGCTGGAAACGAATCGCGTCGTCGTTGACACCTTCATCGCTGGGACTGCGATACGACAGCAGCGTATCCCAGTTATCGAACGTGTCCGTGGCCAGATTGAATTCCAACGTGAACGCGTCCAGACCTCCGACGATCGCACCACCATTCGTGGTCACCAAGTAATCGTCTCGACCTCCGTCGGTGTTCAATCCAATGCCACTCGACAAATCGGTCGGCAGATTGTTGGCGTCGTCCCGATCCGCCAGCGAAATGGTAAACGTCTGGTCGTAGGTGTTGCTGTTGGCATCGGTCGCGCGCACCATGATCGTATGCGCGGCCGCCACGTTGGTGTCCAGTTTCGAAACATCGGCCACGGTAATTTGGCCGGTGTCGGCATCGATCGCAAACGCGCCCGACTCCGTCTGAGACGCGATGGTGTAGGTCACTTCATGCGTGGCGTCTAGAACAGCGTCGGCGTCCCACTCGACGATATAACGGCTACTCGTGGCACTGGTTTCGACATCCCAAGAGCTATCAAATTGATTGAACTCAACATACGAACGCCCCGAAGTGTCGTCCGGTTCTCCGCTTCGCCAACCTGTAAACGCACCGTCGACGTTGTATCCCGACGAGCTACCTTGCCAGAACTGGTCGGAAGCCGCGGCCCCGTCGTACCAACGAAATTCTCCGTCGACCGTTAGGTCGGTGGCGCCGAGCCAGAAGTTGAAGCCGGTATCCTGTGACAGCTGGTCGACGATGGCGTTCTCCGCGGCACTGCGAATCGTCACTAGTTGCCCGGACACTCCGCTGAGCAAGGTACCGACCGCGCCCGTACGGGCCGAGTCCCAAGAACCGTAGCTGTCGACGACCTTGTAGAACTTGCCCGTCTCGCTGCTATAGCTCAGGTCCGAATCGGCGGCCAGCAAGGCGGCGATTTGTGCATCGCGTTCGGCGTCCGCGCCGACGATGGATCCCACCACCGCACCGTTGACTCCGAATTCATCGGCCCTCAGCGTCAACGCGGGAGCGCTGGGGCTGAAACCAGTCTGGCTGGCGTTGTGAACCGTCAGATTGTTGCCGGACACGGATTCCGTCACGGCGTCGTTGGATGATAGGTTGTCAAAACGCCAATGGGCGAGCAGCCCATCTTCGTCATGAGCTAGCTGCGTGCGGTAACTGGCGGCAATCTCTTCGGCCGTCCTGACGTCGCTAAAGACACGCACGCCGTAGTAGGTCCCTGAGAATGTATCGGCGCTGTCAAAACTGGCTCCCGCGCTGGTTTGATGCTGCCCTAGCACCAGATTCCCGCCACCGCTGATTGTGCTGGTCTTTTGGTAATCGTTGCGTCCCAAGCCTAGCTGCTGGCCATCGACGTAGAACAAGAGCACGCCACCGGAGTTTTCCCAGGTCACGGACACGGTGTGCTTCTGGCCGTCAAACAACTGAGCGGCATTGGTAATACTGCCGTAACCCGAGCCACCATTCTCGCTAGTTCTGAAATAGATCTCGCCGTCCGTATCAATGCCGAGAAACAACTCGTCGTTGTTGCTGGAGTCGGCGTAAGAGAACAACGTTGTCATGTTGGTGGCCGGCGAACTGATCGAAAACTCTACCTCAATCGTGACGGCCGATTCGCCGCTAAACAAACTGCCTGAATTCACCGGAGTGAGGTAAGCTCCGTTGCCTCCATCGTGGTTTAGACTCAAGCCGCCATCGCGCGTCGAGATGATGTCCAGATCCAGGTACGTGCCGTCGCGGTAGTCGACGTCGCTGGCAAACGTGTGCGTGTCTTGCAGTTGCGTGGCCGGAGTGTTGAGGCTGCCGTTCGGGTCGGCGTAAGTCGCATCGGACGTCGACGACCAACCGGACTCGTCGACATCCAAACGGCCGTCGCCGTCGCTATCGGTGTCGAGAAAATCGTACGTGCCGTCGGTGTCCGTATCCTCGGGCGTCAGGCCACCGGAGTAAGCGGTATCCACTCCGTTGGAGTCGTAGACCAAATTCGGAGCGATGTATCCCGACGTGGTTTGTGCTTCGACGTTGTCCGCCAGACCGTCGTTGTCGCTATCGAGGTCCAGTGAGTTGATCGTTCCGTCACGGTCGGCATCCACCAAGGGAGCAATGGCGGTATCGACGACCCAGTCGACGATCGATGCCAACAAAACATCTTCGTAGTCGGTGGGTGAAAAACTGCTGCCGCTGGACACGCTACGGAAGATGCCCTCGTCGCCGGTAAACAGAATGTAACCGTCGCCGAACTGGCGTAGCACGATGGTGGCTATGCTGGAACCAGTATCGCGAGCAAGCACGATATCACTGGCCAGCAGATCGCTGTCGTTAAATCCAGCGTAGCTACCTGTAGCCGTGACACTCTGCCCTCGAAGATCAACGCCTAGTCCGCTGCTGCCGTTGATCAGCGCGTGGTCCACGTTTTCAAAGGTCCACGTAGCAGTCACCGTCTCGCTGGCGGGAAGCCCAAAGTGCTGCGCAATGGGATCGTAGCCGGAGGTATCATTGCCTGTTACAAAAATCCCACCCGTAGTCAGCCATTTTTCAATGGCGGACAGCTCGCCGGCCGTATAGCTGCCGTCGGGATTAAAACCGCCCCACAACAAGCGTCCTTGACCAAGGTAACTATCATCCACCGTTCCGGACTGCGCCACCGTGCTGACCGTAGCGGGAGTAATACTGCTGCCGGAACCAAAGTTGGACGCATTGTTCAGTTTCGATGTTGTGTCGGTGTAGTTCGCGCCATAGATCGTATAGCTACCACTCTTGCCCGCGAGAATATCCAGATGGTAGGCGGTGCGGTCCTCGACGGTATCCAAGATTCCGTCATTGTCGTCATCTTGATCGACGCTGTCGGCGTATCCATCACCGTCCGTATCGATGGGCGCGGAAACTGCCGCTAGTTCCGCGATGTCAACCGCGTCCAGGGCGCGATCGTAAATCCGGCCATCGTCGATGAAGCCGTCGAAATCATCGGTCCACAACACGGCATCTCGATGAACAATTCCCCACGACAGATGATCGATGTTACTAATGTCATCTAGAAACTCGGTGCTCGTCGACGATCCGGAGCTGTAGGTCACCTGCTGTAGGACGCCGTTGACGTAGAGCTTGTTCCCGCCTGCGTCGACCGTGAACGCCACGTGTGCCCAAGTATTCTCGGCGATCACACCAGCGTCGGTTGCAAAGGAATAGAAGGTGCTCGACTCTTCCTCTTGTACGTGGACGTCGATGCTGCCGTCGTCATCTCGAATCAACGAAAAATAGGAGACGGTATCACCGCTATCTGCGGCAGAAAAAATCGCTCCATCTGCGGCTGAGTCGGCGTAAACCCAAGCGGCAATGGTGCCTGCTGACTGATTCTGGAAGCTGCTTGAGTGGCTTGACAGTTCCACGTAGTCATCGCTGCCATCCAGGCTAAGTTTGCCGCTCCCAACGGGATTCGACCCCGAGCTGGTGTCGATCGTGGCCCCACCGGCCAGACTACCGTCGTAGCCATTGCCGCTGCTGTCCGATGCATCCACATCAAACGTGTGGTGTAGCTGGAGGCCGGTGGTGGTGTCCCCCGTACCCATGGCCCGTAGTTCCACAGCATCTGCGTCGGAGAGCGCGCGGTTGTAGAAACGCAGATCGTCAACTTGACCTTGGAAATCAAAGCCGGCGTTTCGATCGAGGCCAATGGCCGTGTTTTCGGAATTCGTAATCGAACCAACTGACTTCGTGTCGGTTTCGACAACGTGGCCCAAGTCCAACTTGAAGTCATTGCCAGATCGTGTCGCGGTGACGTGGTACCAGGTGTTCTCTGCCAGCCCCGTAACGGTCATTTGCGCGTTCGCCGCAGATGAGTCGACCGTCCAGGTGAGCGTGCCGAAGCCCCAGAGAAAATTGTATCCGTCCGTGCCGTCGTAGTCCTCCAGGACCATACCTCCGCCGGAGTCTTGCGAATTGAACCAAAACGCGATCGTAAAGTCGCTGCTACCAAAGTCCAAAGCCGGGTCGGACAGAATCGTCCCCTGGGATGGATCACCCGGATCCGGATCCGGGTCAACCAAGTCAAGTGCGCCACCTATTTCGCCCGTTGTAAACGACGCTCCCCCGCCGAGCGTGGCATTGTTGGACCCGACGCTGTCTGTGGCCGTGGAGCCGCTACCGTCCTCAAACTCATAGTGCGCAACCAACCCTGTGCTCGTATCGAGCGTACCCATCCAAGTGCTCTGGGCCAGGAACTGAAATGCGATATCCGTGGCTACATCGCCAACCTGGTATTCCAGGATCCAGTCGCCGCCCCGGTCGGTGTGTCCGGTCAAGTCATCGCTGGCTGCCACGTCGCAGGCACATAGCGCTGACAGTTCGTCGATTAAGGCACGCCCATCGTCGCTGGCGGCTAGATTACACCCGTACAACAACAGATCCGCGTCAGGTGCCAGCTCAAACCCCCAGCTGGCAATTTCGCCCACCCGTCCTGCGAGTGAGGCGCTATTCAGCACGGTATCACCTAGCTGCACCGAACCGTCTGAGCCGTGGGAGATAATGTGCACCGCGTCCAACTCCGGCGCAGCTGCCAGAGCTTCACTGATTTGCGAGATGCCATCACGGTCTGCGGCCAGCATGACGACTTCGATATCGCGCTCGGCCGCTACATCGGCGAACAGGTCATCCAGCAAGCTTTGGACGTCCTCCACCGCGGCGTCCACAAAGATAATCTCGCGCCGAATCTCCTGATCCAAGATACTGGCGTCAACGCTGACGATGAGATTCTCGGCAGCCGACTTAGGCTCGCTTTGGCTATCACCGGTTGCGTCCACAGGTTCGGGCGCGTCCGCGGCTTCGAGAGGAGGCTCAGCAGCAGTGGGAGCTTCGGCCAGTGGTACAGCGCTATAAAGGACGCGCTCTTCCAGCTCCTGCGCGTCGATTTCTGTCGGCGCCACAGATGGACTGCTAGCGGTGGGCTGGGTGCGCAGCCTTTGATCGATCGATTTCAGCAATCGACGCAACATATCTTCCGTGCCCGTGAGAATGCGCCAGACGGTCGGTCTTCGACCCAAATGGCGGTCGTGGCGAATTTGGTACCATCCAAGTGTTGCCTACCGCTATCGTGTAGACTGTCTGGGCCACGCAGCCAGGCCAGGTAATCTGGTTAGATCAGCAAACTTATAGTGGCCGTATCGATCGTGAGGGGCTTTGGAAGGCGTTCGCGGAGCCCCAAGTTGCGGGTAGCCGCCGGCGGACCGAGCATTCGTTTCAGTTGTAGCGACTCGGCGGACGATACCGATTCAGTGTGTTTTGACTCTACCCGGATCGATGGCACTAGATGCATGCAATCGCCCCGAGACGCCCGCTCGCGCGTTTTGAAGTTGCGCTTTTGGGATCGCGAAGCCGATTTCGCTCCAGCAATCATTAACCCAAACGAACTTATTCTCCTTGGGGAGAGTCGTGACGGGCACACGCGCTTCGCGGGTCGGCGAACGGAGAGGGGCCGATCTGGCCCTACCCGGACGAGGGCACCGACGCGTAGCGTTGGTCTTCGTCCGACCTTCCCGCAAGCGGGAAGGTTAGTTTCAATTAGCGCAACTTCAAAACTCGCGCGATGGCTGCGAGCCGACCAGGCTACGCGCGAGCGGAGTGCTGCCAGGGTCGTATGTCATCACAAGACGCGCTTGCGCGGCCGGCTGAGATCGCCACGACCTGCTGGCGGGAAATGCTGGCGGCTCGTCGCCGCGGCCACACTCGTCTTACTCGGCACCTGGACCGCGCACGCCCAAACCGGCTCTTCGTCGCCCGGCCCGATCCTGAAATCGTTGGGCGAACCGCCGTGGAACCCAGTGGATCTGCCGCCACCACAGGCTCCGATCCAACCGCCGAGTAGCTGGCCGCTGCAGGACATCCCACCGGACTTGCCCGGTGACTCGGCGCCGGCAGCCAACCAGCAACCTTTCCACTTGCAACTGCCTGAGTTGGTGGCCCCCGAGGAATCCTGGGAACCTCCGCCCGACCTGCCCCGAGTCGATCGGCTGCAACTTGGTTCTCCGGAAGCCCAACTGGAGACCGACCCAGTCGCCTGGTGGTCGGATCTCGTTGCCGCCCGCTTTCGACCGGAAGAGGAGGGCATGCCGGTCGACGTGACCGATTTGTACATGCTGGCCGTCCAACACTCGCAGCGGATCCAGGCCGTCCAGCAAACACCTTGGATTAGCGGCACGCAGATCATGCAAGCCGAAGGAGCGTTTGATCCGCGTCTGTGGAACACCACGGACTTCAACAGTTCGAGTGACCCAGCCGAAAACACGTTGGCCACCGGCGGTCCTCCGCGTTTGGAAGATGACATCGTGGGCATCGATGGAGGCCTACGTGGTCAGACACGACGAGGAACAACTTATTCACTCGGCCAGCGACTCGGCCACAAGAACAGCAACTCGCTGTTCTTCGAACCCAACGACCAGGGATCCGCCCGGCTATACGCCAGCTGGACCAAACCGTTGCTTCGTGGGCGTCAGGTGAACCCGCAGCAAAGCCTGGTGTTAGTGGCCAGATTCGACACGGCTGCAGAACAGGCCAAGTACTTGCAAGCCGTGCAGTCCCAGTTGTTCGAAGTGTCAGACGCGTATTGGACGTTGTATGTGGAGCGTGCCACCCTGCTGCTGCGTCAGCGCAATCTAACTCGTGCCGAGGCGATTGCAGAGCAGTTGCGCGAACGGCAGTCATTGGATACCGTCCGCAACCAGTTACTGCGAGCTCGAGGTGCCGTCGCCAACCGGCGGGCGGAGCTGGGACTGTCCGAAGCCAAAATTCGAAATCAGGAGTCTAGGCTACGAGCCTTGATCAATGCTCCGGGCATCAGCGACCAGCCAGTTTCCGAGCTACTACCGGTGCAAGAACCTGTACTGCAACCGCTGGACCTGGACATTGAAGCCGAGGTGGCCGCAGCCGTCGCGCGCCGCCCGGAGATTCAGGAACTGCGCCAAAAACTAAAGGCCAAAGGAGTCCAGCTGGCACTAGCTCGTGATCAAGCCAAAGCCCAGTTGAATTTTGTCTTGGAGGGCAACTTGGCGGGTCTGGCCGGCAGTTCCGACATCTTTCGTTCTTGGGTGAATCAATTCTCGACCGGTCGGCCTGGATTCGCCGCCGGGCTCCAATACGAGTTGCCTTATCGCAATCGAACCGCTCGTGGCGTCGTTCGCCAGACGCAGCTGGAGATGAACCAACTGCAGTACTTGCTAGGCGAATTGCTGGCCAATATTCGGGCGGAGGTCGAAACGTCGATTCGCAATGTACAAGCGGCCTATGAAACCGCTGTCGCGCGGCGCGAAAGTGTGGCCGCGGTGACCGCGGAAGTCGACTATTTGGAGGACCGTTGGCGGACTCTTGGCAATGATCCTCGACTCGGGCAACTGCAGCTGAATGATCTACTAGACGCCCACAGCCGGTTGCTGCAAGAAGAACAAAATCTGCTGCAAGCATCGACTCAGTACTGCCGAGCATTGGTCGAGCTGCAACACGCCACCGGCTCTCTGGTCCGCTTCGCCCAGTAGCTACGTTTCGCTGCCGTCTAGATGCAACACCCTAGGATCTCGGTGACCATCCTACATGTCGCCAGTTCGATGACGAGCTAACCAAGGTACGGCTCGTAAAACCTCTCTCGTAGTGGTTGCATCCCGCTGCAATTGAAAAGAGTTGAATCGTCCTCATGGGGAACGATATTGCGATTCACGTGCAGTGGAAATCCGAATTGGTCAAATCTTCTTCGGACTACGTCAAAAAGGCGGAACGCATCGTCATTTTGTTATCCTCCCGTCAGGTGCATTTCGTCGGGCTTACTGCCAGTTAGACAGCCACCGTGCCTGATGGTTTCGTATGCAAATCCATGTTTTCTGGCCCAGCCGTTCACCAATGGCCTCACTGCCTAGTGGCTTTCAGAACCGTTGCCAGGAATTGGCGGATGCTGGGATTCTACCCTGCCTGACACACGAGCGGTCATGGAAGGCCCAGGAGATTCCGCTCGATCATCCTGATTCCCGCAGCAAGTTTCAACCTTCATCAAACAAGCCACGTGTCGCCACACCAACGGCGACTGAACAGTTCAGCCGAAACACGATTTTGGCTTGCTTGAGATTCCTACAGACCAAAGCGTCCGAACACCAGTAGTGGACTACCTACCGGTGTTTGAAGGCGACAACGAACGTACTTTGTGGTTCACGGAAGATGGTGAAGGCGGAGCGATCCCTGCCCTGCTTCCAGACGACTATTAACTTGCACAGGTGTCGTCCCCTCTGCAGAGCTAAAGGTAGCTTGAGAGCTTTACGACGATGCGAAAGAAGCAAGTGCCGTCTCGTCCAACTCGCTTCGGTGTCTGAAAACGGACAGCCAAATTTCGAGTCTTGCCCCGCCCACACAGATTGGCAAGAGCCTGGAATCTCAAGCTGCCCGACTTAGTTAATGCAATCCCCAAGGACCGCTATGTCCGCTCGAAAACTCTAAACAAGAAAATCAGTTTTTGTATCAGTTCTGCCACTTCGGACTAAGCAATTCAACGCAAAGTCTGCGTTTGTGAATCTATGTGAAGCTCTTCCGCTGCAATCATTAGAATAATAGAAAACTTCACTATTTTGAGGAGTTCACGATGATCACGACTGAAGCTCGGGAGCATGCTGTTGCGGTGATCCAAAGGGATCGGCAACTCTCTAGACTGTACGAGAGTGGAGTGCCCGAATGCCGCGCATATGTGTTTTTTCTTGCATGGACGGAACTCACAAAATCTCAAAACAGCAAGTTGCGTGAGATCGCTCTCGCCCAATCATCAAAGCTTCGAAGTGTAATCTCTGACTATATAGATCTTAAAGAGTTTGAAGAGCTTTTGGGAGACTAAAATGTCGATTGGGGAATTTCTGACCGATCCCGAATTTCGGTTGGATGTTGCGATACAAGAAAATATTGCTCAGCTGACTCCTCAGTTGCAGGAGTACTTACTTAAGCGAACGCCGCTGTGGCTTTTCCTTTCGCCGAAGACATCAGGAGCTTCACAGATCGAGTATTTGGGGCTTGGTTCTGCACCGGACACAAAGAACCGAAATGTTGATCTGTGGGTCAATGATTTTGTGGATGAGCTAGAACAGTTTGTGGCCCAAAGATCACCAGGAGTTATTTCAGTTGATCAATTGGCCGGATTCTTCGCATCTCTTGAGCTCAGGTTTCGGTCGAAATCAGATCCGAGGTCTGCCCTAGCACAGGCTTCCGCACGCATTTTGGAGCAGGCCACTGTGCGTGTGGACGACAAGCCTCGCACGTTGTTTCAGTACGCTCAGAAAATGCGAGAATTTGAATGGACGGGACGCAGTGTTGGTGAATATGTAGAACTCTCCAACAAGAAGTTTGAATCGCAAAGCCGCGTCAAGTTCAGGACGAATCGACATTGGGTTGATTCTCTAGAGGAAAAGAACAATTGTTTACTTAGTGCGAACTCATATCTCGATCTTCCCAGTTATTTGATCGCAGAACAATCCTTTCTCAAGTCGAGATCTACTCTTCTGACTAATGTAGCAGAGTGCGTTTTTGCAACCGACGGAGACCTCTCTGAGCTGGCCGCCGTAGAGCGACTTAAAGCGCGAAGACAAACTCATTTTCCGTTGGCACCGTTCGGTCAGGCTCGAATTTCGCTATTCTGGAATTCCGATAACGACCGGCTTTTCGAAGAGTGCTTTCCAATCGTAAACAGGCTGTCACTTCCATTCCGAGAGGCCCTCGAAATGATGTGGAGAACCCTGTTGCTTGATGCTTTCTCGAGGTCACTTTCTGAAGCACTCTTGGAGCCATGCTTCGACACTCAGTCAGAGGAACAGTACTTCAATAGAATTGCGTTTGCTCTGGGATACATAGTACGAAGTGATTCCGTCGCGTTCTATCGCAACGGCCAGCTGATTCGTCAAAGCGGCGTGCTCAAATGCCCGGACTTCCCGGTAAGAATCGAACGGACGCCTCGAAGAAACAAGAACATATTTTCTGAAACCCATTTTCCGGTTTCGAATTCCGGAAAGCGAGAATTTCTCCAGCTCGATATAGGCTCGCTTCCGGTAGAGGCTTCATATTTCCAAAACGCACTTTCTGGGCGCGCGTCGATAGGCGAGGATATTGGGTTCGACAAGGTTTTGTTCGTACCTAGTAATCCAGTGAAACTCACTTTGTTGCGAGAGTCAGAACATCACATTGCTTATCGGCTTCGGGATGTCGTTCGTATTTACAGCAGTCATGCGAAGGACCGAGTTAAGACATTGGCCGCTGTCTTAAGCCACCATCTAAAGAACGCGGCTAGCGAATTAGGCGCAGCTTCCCTGCTAACTTCTGTGAAAAACCAAGTCGTACCACAACTGAACTCTAACAACTCAAGTGACGTCAAACTTCCGCCAGATCTCTGCAAGCAAATCATGTCACATTTAGAAGGAGAATCCATGATTCTTGCAATTGCTCCAGCTCTTTTAAATGTTGACAAGCTTGCCGATGGCATACTTCCTCGTGAATGGTTGGACGGAAGCAATCCAATTGTCATTGAGGAAGCGGACTGGGAATCAATCTCCAACTCTTGGAGATCTGCGTGTATTGCAACTATTTATGAGGTTACGAACTACTACCTCAATCGGAGAGATGTCTCCCAATTCGACGTCGTTGATCTGAGCAAATGTCAAAGTTCTAGTGGTAACGCAGACGTCCTGCCACCATTTGTTCCTGAGAAGTTTGAAGCAGTCCGACATACCTTTCTGGCTGGATTAATTGAACAGGTTAGAAATGCTTCAAAATACCTAATAGATTCTGAACATTCGAAAAAGCTTTACTCTCAGCAACGCCCCTTGGCTCTGTACTTCGATTGCGATTGTGAATTCTCTGACAATACCAACGAGATAGCTAGCACTGTCAATGTCGAATTATGGAATCCTCTATTCAAAGAGCGGATAGACCGCCCTGACATTCTCTTCCAATTTCAGAGCCTCTCCGGCCCTAATAGAACTCGACAGGTCTTTCATGTCGAAACCCCAAGGATTATCGAGCAGGGCGATGCACCAACCCGGGTTCAGCAAATGGACCGAAAAGGCAGGTACTTTGCACTTTCCAGATTTTCGATTGACCTTGCACGGCTTCTCGATCGAGCAGTCGTCGCTTACACCGAACGCTTCTTGAGGTGAATCATGGCGCGCAAGCTGAGAATGCTAAATATCAACGACAACAGAGAGGCGCTACCGCCAACTGCTAATAGTCCTTTCATAGATGTCGTACGACTTCCCAGCGATGGGTTAAACGGCAAGTCCATCGACAAGATTTCGAGGTGGGCGCAAGCCATCAACTTGATGTCAAGCGAACAGATTCCTCAGTTTGATCTGCTTGCTATCGACGTAATGTTTGATCGAGACCAGAGCGCTCCTATCTATGAAGGCAGAACAAGGGACGAGCTCCCTCCTTATGGGCTTTTGATTGCCCTTCCGTTGGTAGGAATGAATATGAACAGTCAATTTCCGACCGCATTCGCCACGTATTCTGCCTACGATAAGAGGCAAGTTCGGGAAAATGGTGTGGCAATGACTGCAATTGGATTGCTTGCTGCTAGTCAACGCACGTTTCCTCCGTCGGGATCCGACCTGTTAACGATGGATGAGGTGCTAGAAAGTTCAGTTCAAGAATACGTAGTCGACTACAACTCAGTTCCAGACTTTTTACATCGACTTTTGTCCCAGTACCGGGCGAATGTGCTGCGTTTGGTCGAGTCTCGGCTCATTGTCGACGTAGGTAAGGCTGAGAGGCTAAAGGGCAAGTTGCTGCAAAAGCCAAGAGCCGTCTGGAGCGATATCCTTCTGGAATCTGAGATAGTTCTTTCCCCGGCTGCGGGATTCAGTAACGAGGATTCGGACGTTCGTGTCTGCTGGAGGTCTCTGTTTGCCGACATTACAGAATTCGAATCGGATCAAAACAGCGCCCTCGTATTAGATTACTTACAGTCGCTATCGGACTCGAATGATCTTCGTGAAGAATGGGCAGATCTACTTTGCTATGTCGCCGATTATCTTTTCGAAACCCATCATGAGGAAGGTGCGTTCAAACAAATTGTCAAGACGGCGCTCCGCCGTTTTCTGGCACAAGACCAGCTGAGTGGAGTGGCTCTTTTGGTCACAAGCGAAGCAGACGTCAGAAAGCGAATTGAATTCATGCTCGTCATTTGTGCCTGGTGTCGTGTAGTCAACAACAAGGCGACGACAGGAGAGGACTATCACGAGGTTTCGAACGGAGATGCGAGGTTCGAACTAAAGATAAAGACTGATGAATCTGTCGGGCGTCTCTTTGTGCAGCCAGAAGGAAAAAATCTGTCGGTTGGAGATTTCTTGGCAAGTATCTGGACGAATCAGTTCCCGAGTCTCATCAGCTTTTGTTGCACTAAGTACCTAGAGCGAATTGATTGGCAACCAAAGGAAGTTCCCGCATTTGCCAATCCTTTTCTGTAAGAGCGATGGCTTACCTGCTTGGGTTCAAGAAACCTGCGGTTATGTCCTGCAATGTGTACTTCGTCCGGTAGGTGTCAAAGGATTTGTGGTCTTGCCCAAACGGTGGATTGTAGAACGAACCTTCGCATGGATTGGTCGGAATCGTCGACACAGTAAAGACTACGAAAGAACTACCCAGTCAAGCGAAGCAATGATCTATCGAATGCTCAAGCAAATGAAACCACAAGATCATTAGTTTGAAGACAAGCTCTAAGACTGATTCTGGATCGATTCACCCCACTTATACCCAGAGCGAATGATGCAAGGCATAGAAGTCTACGACGTATCTCCGAGAGACGGTGATCAAGCAGCAGGAGTAAACTTGAGCGTTCAAGATAAACTGTGGTTCGCTCGCAACGCCGACGCACTTGAGTTTCATTATGTAGAGATCGGGTTTCCCTCGTCGAATAAAATCGATCTAGAAGTTGCCAAAATCTTAAGTGCTGATCCGTTGAGAATCACAAAGGCGGTAGCATTTGGAATGACATGTAGAAAGCACAAGTCTGCTGACGAAGACCCCGCGCTTCAACTCCTGCAGAGCATTGGCTTGGATCACATTACGCTTGTGGGCAAGAGTTCGTTCCAACATGTTGAATCTGCGATTCAAACAACAGGTCAAGAAAATATCCGTATGATTAGGGATAGCATCGCTTTTTTGGTCGCCAGCGAAAAAACCGTTATTTTTGACGCGGAACACTTCTTTGATGGCTGGCGAATCGATCGCAAATATTCGATGGAAGTTCTGGACGCTGCAGTGGAAGGCGGCAGTAACTGTCTAGTACTCTGTGACACAAATGGCGGCTCTTCTCCTGAGTTTGTTGAAGAGGTTGTGCGCGTAGTGTGTGCTGAGTTTTCGGATCAAACAGTTGGCATACATCCTCACAATGACCGTGGACTTGCAACAGCAAATGCTAGGAGTGCAGTGAATGCTGGTGTTCGGCATGTGCAAGGCACCATTAACGGATTCGGTGAGCGTACAGGAAATCTTTGCCTACTGGAAGCGGTTGCAAATCTTGAGATTGATGGTCAAAGCGTTCTACCCAAAGAGTCAGTTCGAAGATTCACAAGTGTAAGTGAACAAGTATCTAAGGTAAGTGGATTGCCAGTGCGTTCAGGTCGTCCACTTTTCGGCCGGAATGCCTTCGCTCACAAAGGAGGAATGCATGCAAGTGCAGTCGAGAAGTTTTCACAACTGTACGAGTTTATCGATCCGGAACGATTCGGCAATTCTCGGCGCATCGTCGGGTCGAAACAGTCCGGGTTGTCGAACATCCGGCAGATAATTAACGCAACGCCACTGCTTAGCCCAGACACACTGGATAAGCTGGTTACGAACAACGATTTCTTGAAGTTGTCGCTGGAGTACATAAAGCAGAAAGAGTCCAGCGGCTTTGAATTCGATAACGCAGAGGGTTCGCTCGCGCTCCAGATCCTGTGTAATTCGAATTTGGTTACTCGCCTCGTCGAGCCTGTTTCGTCGCCTTTCATCATCGACCAACTAGGAGAAAACACTCTTGCCTTTGTTAAGGTGCGAATCGCCTCTCAACAATCGATATCTCTGGAAGCAGCGGAAGGGGCGGGTCCGGTTGAGGCGATAGCGAGGGCCCTTGTGAAGGCTGTTAGACCTGTTTTCCCAAGTATAGATGATGTTCGGCTCATCGATTACGAGTCCACCAAGTCGCAAGAGTCAGATGAAGGCGCACACTCTATCGTGAATGTGTTTTCCAAATTCACGGATGGTTCCAATATATGGCGAACAGCTGGCTCGAGTAGAGATTCGATAGAAGCAAGTTGGCAAAGCATACTAGATGCGGTCGAATTCAAACTTGCAATGGACAATATTCAAACGTCTTAGACGTTCTAGGACATGTTTAGACAGGCGTGAACTGTCCCACTGACCTGCCCCCAAAAAACGGATTCGTTCTAAGTGAGAGAAATCAGATAGAATCTGGCCATCGTTCCGAGGAGAAGATGACCATGAAGAAGTCTCGATTTACCAACGAGCAGATCGCGTTTGCTTTGAAGCAGGCAGAGACGGGAACGCCCGTCAATGAGATCTGCCGGAAGCTGGGAGTCAGTGAACTTACCTTCTATCGTTGGAAGAAGAAGTTCGATGGCCTGGGAGTGGCTGAGGTGCGCCGTTTGAGAGAGCTCGAAGACGAAAACAAGCGACTCAAGGCACTGGTTGCTGACCTGAGCATGGATAAGCAAATCCTTCAGGATGTGTTGTCAAAAAAAGGCTGTAAAGCCTGCTCGTTTGCGAACGGAGGTACAACGAGTGAAGGTCGCGTATGACGTCAGTGAACGTCGAGCTTGCCGAGTGCTTCGGCTCTCCCTTTCCACTTGTCGATACCAATCCGTTAAAGATGGGCAGGCAGCACTGCGAATGCGGCTCAATGAGTTGGCTGCAACTCGTATTCACTACGGTTATCGTCGGCTACATATCCTCTTGAAACGCGAGGGCTGGAACTTCAATGCCAAGCGGATCTATCGCCTATACAGCGAAGAAAAGCTTGGATTACGTCGACGCAAACCTCGTCGTCGCGTGGCGTGTCGAACCCGCGTCGACCGTCCAGAAGCGACTTGCATGAACGACTGCTGGGCGATGGATTTTATGCACGATGAGCTGTTCGATGGTCGCCGAATTCGACTTTTGACGATAGTGGATCTCTTTACTCGTGAGAGCCTAGCGATAGTCGTTCGGCAAAGGTTTCGGGCGACGGAAGTCGTGAAAGCTTTGGATTGGATAAAACAGACTCGGAGCCTTCCAAAGTCGATTCGAGTTGACAATGGCACGGAGTTCACATCAAAGGTGATGGATCGTTGGGCCTATGAGTCGGATGTGACGCTTGACTTCAGCCGCCCCGGGAAACCAACAGACGACGCATTCATCGAATCATTCAATGGAAGCGTTCGAGCAGAGTGTCTGAATGAGAATTGGTTCTTGTCTTTGGATGATGCCAAGGCGAAGATAGAATCCTGGCGACAGGACTACAACGAACATCGACCCCACAGCGCTTTGGGCGGTAACGTCTTAAATCTTGCGCACAAATTTGAAAGGTGGTCCTTGAGCTGCTAGGAAATGTTTTTGCGAAACGACACCTATCAGACGGAAGGACCACC
>JANQOL010000613.1 GCA_028289675.1 Pirellulaceae bacterium | reverse complement strand
CTCGACCGCCTGGCAGCCCGCGGCATGATTTTCACCGATGCATACGCGTGTGCGGCGAATTGTGCTCCTTCGCGAGCCTGCTTGCTGTCAGGGCAATACACGCCACGGCACGAGATCTTCAACGTCGGCACTAAATTGCGTGGCAAACCTGCCTTCAGCAAGCTGAAGCACATTCCCGGCACCGATACGTTGCGGCCGGACATTCGGACGTGGGCACACTGTATTCGAGACGCGGGGTATCGACTGGCCACCATCGGCAAATGGCACCTGAGTAATGATCCGCTTCCCTACGGATTCGACTTTAATTTTGCGGGTACACACTCGGGCAGTCCACCGCGGGGGTACTTTCCGCCTCATCCAAATGCACCAGGATTGGAACAGGCGCCCGACGACGAATACTTGACCGATCGGCTGACCGAAGAGTCCATACGATTTATCGAAACCAATCGCGACCAGCCATGGTGTTTGTACTTGACGCATTTTGCCGTTCACACGCCGCTGCAAGCGCGTCCCGATCTGCTACGACGCTACCAACAGAAGCCCCCGGGAGAACTGCATAGCAAGCCGGTCATGGCCGCGATGATTCAAAGTGTCGACGATGGTGTCGGCAGAATTGTGGCCAAGCTCGACCAACTGGGACTGACCGACAAGACGGCGGTCATTTTTACATCCGACAATGGAGGCTATGGTCCGGCCACGTCCATGCACCCGCTGAAAGGTTACAAGGGAACCTACTACGAAGGCGGTATCCGTGAGCCAATGTTTGTGACTTGGCCAGGAGTGGTCGAGCCGGGGAGCCGAACTGATGTGCCAGTTGTCAATGTCGATCTGTTTCCAACTCTGTGCGCAATCACAGGTGCAGAACTGCCCGTTGGACAGCCGCTGGATGGGCAGAATCTGCTTCCCGTATTGGACGGTACGGGTTCGCTGCAGCCAAGGGCCTTGTACTGGCACTTCCCCGCTTATCTGCAGGGCTACAGCCGCATTGATCAGCAGCGCGATCCGATCTTTCGCACGCGCCCCTGTGGAGTGATCCGCGATGGGGATTGGAAACTTCACGAGTATTTTGAAGATGGAGAACTGGAACTGTACAACTTGAAGGATGACGTCGGCGAGTCCAAGAACTTGGCCAAGCAGCTGCCTGACAAAACGCTCGCCTTGCATGCGAAGCTGCGCCGCTGGCGCAAGGAGATCGATGCACCTGTTCCTGCTAAGCCCAATCCACGGTATGACGCTCAGGCTGAGGCTGCGGAGATTGCTCGGCTGCTGGCCAAGCCGGCCAAACGTTAGCATCTGCCGGACGACTGCGTGAATTCTCGGGGCCGAACCTGTGGGGTCGGACACCAACTTGTACGCGGCAAAAAACCCGGTGACATCAGGGGTGGTGTTTGCAGGATTCGGGCTAAAATAATACGACGTCCATCCCGCCTCCCCATTGTGTGACGTTACCGATGCAACCCCACCTTACTTTCTGGCTGGCACTTCCGGCCCGTCTTGGTCAGCTTGTTCGCCCACTGGGCAAAGTGCCTCACGCTACGATTCCGTACGCCTGTGGCTGCGTGCTGCTTTGTCTCTGGCCCGCAGCTTTGCCGGCAGAAGACCACCAGCAATTCTTGCGCCAGTATTGTTTTGATTGCCATCAGGGAGAAGACTCTGAAGCTGGCTTGGACCTCTCGCAGCTTGGCAACGAACCGACGACGGCCGATCAGTTTGATCGCTGGGTGCAAATCGTGGATCGAGTCACCTCTGGTGAAATGCCACCGCCCGATTACGAGTCGATCTCATCCGAACAGCGCCAGGCGTTTGTGGGTCCGATTCGTCAGCGACTGCGAGCTGGCCAGATGCAACGCTTTGAGCGCGAAGGGCGCGTACGTGGCCGCCGCTTGACCAATCTGCAACTGGAACGCACCCTGCACGATCTGCTGGGAATCGACATCCCACTGGCTCGAGAAATGCCGGAGATTCCAAAGACAGACAGTTTCAGTACGCTGGCCGACCGGCAGGCGATTTCGCATTTTCACTTGGAGCAACATCTGAAAGTGGTCGATCTGGCCCTCGATGAAGCTTGGCGTCGGGCACTCAGTCAACCTGACGAATGGCTGCGGCCTATGACCGCCAAGGACATCTCGCGCACTCGAACACGAACGCGAGAGCCGGAGTTCATCGATGGCGCGGCCGTCATCTGGTCAGGCAGGCTGTCGTTCTATGGTCGGTTGCCGGCAACGACGGCAAAGCAATCAGGATGGTATCGCTTTCGGTTCACCGTCCAGGCGGTCAACAAACCTGCCGAACGCGGCGTATGGTGTACGGTTCGTACCGGCGCCTGCGTGTCGAGCGCGCCGTTGATGTCTTGGGTCGGTGCCTTCGAAGCAACGGAGGAGCCGCGCGAGGTCATGTTCGAAGCTTGGTTGCCGAAAGATCACATGTTGCAGGTCCGCCCCGGCGATCTGACGTTGAAGTTGGCCCGCTTCGCCGGCGGCCAAGCAGCCAACGGAGAAGGCGGAGCCCAAAACGTACCCGGCTTGCAGATCCACGAAATGCGGATGGAGCGCATTCATCGCGGTCCCAGCAACGATCAGCTTCGCCAGTCCCTGCTAGGTGTTCCGACGATGGCAGAATTGGAACCGACCATGGACGCTGGACACCAATTGATCAGCCAATTTGCGCGTCGAGCCTTTCGCCGACCTGTTGCGGAAGAGCACCTGCAACCGTACATCGAAGTGTTTCGTCAAGCGTTGCCCGGAGCTTCGCGGAAGTTGACGCCCGCAGCATTTCTAGACGCACTCCGCACCAGCTATCGAGCTATCCTGTGTTCGCCCCGATTCTTGTACTTCGTCGAACAGCCCGGTGCACTCGACGACTACGCCATCGCCTCGCGGCTGAGCTACGCGCTGTGGCACCGTCCACCGGACCAGCAGCTGTTGCAGCAGGCCGAACGTTCGCGTCTAAGGAATTCGGAAGTCATCCGTCAAGAAGTTGCGCGAATGCTGGAAACCGAATCGGGCAAGGACTTCGTAGCCCACTTCTCCGATGAGTGGTTAGAGCTGAGCGAGATTGACTTCACGGATCCAGATCGGCGTTTGTACCCTGACTTTGATATGATTGTGCAGCACTCGATGTTGCAGGAAACGCGGCATTTCTTACAGCACTTGCTCGATCAAGATGCGAGTATTGTGCAGCTGATTGATAGTGACACGACATTTCTCAATAGTCGGCTGGCCAGGTATTACGAGCTCACAGGGCCTGCTTTTGAAGATCTGACGGACGAAACAGTACAAGTTCAAGTGGGCGCCGATCCACGGCGTGGTGGGCTTCTGGGTCAGGGAGCTATCCTGAAGGTGACCGCCAATGGCACCAACACGTCTCCGGTGCTGCGCGGTGTGTGGGTTGCCAGTCGTATTCTCGGGCGGCAGATCCCGCCGCCCCCTGACAGTGTGCCAGCAATTGAACCCGATATTCGCGGCGCCAAAACCATTCGAGAACAATTGGAGAAGCATCGTGGCCAAGCCGAATGTGCAAGTTGCCATAGCAAGTTCGACGGTGCAGGCTTCGCATTGGAGAACTTCGATGCAGCCGGCCAATGGCGTGAGTATTATCCGCGGATCGAGGGCCGCAAGGTTGCTCGTGGTCCGGCCGTCGATGCCAGCTACACCACGGCGAATGGCAGTAGTTTTTCGGAATTTCAGGAATTCAAACGCCTCCATGCGCAGCGCCCCGACCAGTTGGCGAGAAGCTTTGTAGAGCACGTGCTGGTCTTCGCAACAGGTGCCAACATCAGCTTCTCCGATCGTGAAGAAATCGAACGGATTGTCGCCGAGGCAGAACAATCGGACTTTGGCTTCCGAAGTCTATTGCAAGCCGCCTTGACCAGCCGGATTTTCTTATCGAAGTAATCTGTAATCGAGTTTTCAACCGTGCGACACCTGCAACGGCCGACCAACCAAGAACCGTGCCTCCTGCTGCCAGCAACAGACCCATATTTTGTGTGCGCAGTCTGTTGGCGTTCGGCAGCTTCCACAACACAAAGCAAAACAACCAGCAAATATGCCTGCGACGTCGACTCGATTTTGTGTCTTTTTGCGCGGCATCAATGTGGGCGGCAAATACCCGCTAAAGATGGCGGAACTACGCTCGCGATTGTCGGAAAGTGGTTTTGAGGATGTCGTCACTTACATCCAAAGCGGTAACATCTTGGCCTCCGCAAAACTGTCGGCGGACGCTGTTGCGAAGGCAATTCAAGACATCATCCAGCAGCACTGGAAGTACGACGTGCAGGTCGCCGTCATCAAGGCCGGGGACTTAGTCAAGATCGTCGAAGCCAATCCTCTCGACGATGTGGACCCCACTCATTTGGCCGTTACGTTTCTCAAGAAGCCCGCACCAGCCGCCCAGGTTCGCCAGCTGGGAGTGGCACTGACCGGAGATGAGCGGCTGGAACCTGGTCGTCGCGTCATCTACTTGTATCTGCCGCATGGCTCCGCCAAAACCAAGTTGAACAACAACTTTATCGAACAGAAACTGGGCCAACCGGCTACCACTCGCAACTGGCGGACAGTCAACAAGATGTGCGACTTGCTAAATGGCTAATCAGGAATATTCCACGAAATGGGATGGATCGCCGCCTATGCATCGACAATGGGCTCCTTCAAACGAACGCCCAAACCAGGCTGAGTAGGCAATTGGCAGTGGCCGCGATCCCAGTTCAAACCACTGGCGATGTCGTCGGCCAGCAGCAACGCACCATCCAGGTCGGCATAATCCAGCAGTGGCAGCAAGTGGACGCCCGCCGAAATGCCGACGCTCGATTCCGTCATGCAACCGACCATGACCTTGAGCCCCCGCTGAGTGGCCCGGGCGATCATGCGGCGCGCTGGCGTCAGTCCACCGCACTTGACCAATTTGATGTTGATGGCGTCAAAGGCATCCACACAACGGTCGACGTCTTCTTCGATCAAGCAGCTTTCATCGGCCATCAATGGAATGGCGCAGCGGCCCTTCAGCTGACGCATGGCTGCCAACTCGTCTGCCGGCAAAGGTTGCTCAACCAGTTCGACGTCCAGTTCCGCGAGATGGGCGCTGAACTGCTGTACCTGATCGGCCTTCCACGAGCAATTGGCGTCCACGCGAAACTTGGCCGACGTGGACCGACGCAGTGTCTGGACCAGTGGTACGCCCCCACCGGCATCGACCTTAATCTTGAACACCGGCCATTCCGGTTGGGCCTGCATTTTGCGCAGCATGACCTCGTCCGTATCAATTCCCAGCGTGTAGCAACTGGGCGGTCGAGGATCATCGTCTCGCAACCCCCACAGCTTCCACAGCGGCATACCCTGTTGCTGCGCATAGATGTCCCAAATCGCGCAGTCCAAGGCGCATTGCGCGAACCGGCAGTCACTCAAGTCGCTGTCCAGCTCTTTCCACAACTCCGCTGGATTCTCCAGCCGATAGTTCCGTAGCTTGGGTGCAACTTGGTCAAGCGCCGACGTCAACTTGGCCAAAGTCACTCCATAGTACGGATTCGTTGTAGCCTCTCCGAGACCAATCAAACCATCGTGTTCGACCCGGACGATCACCGTCGGTTGGCAGGTGACGGTCCCGCGTGCGATGGTAAAGGGATCGCGCAATTGCAGGTCGAAGGTGTGGTAGCTGATATGCATGTTGAAGTTCTGACTTGAGAAATCTGTGACGAAGGTGCCCGCATGCGACTGGGATCCTATTTTCAACTGGAAACACGACTTTGAATACCATACGTGACGGACTGTCTCCAGCTTGACGAAGTTCTTTCCAGCTGAGCACTCCCTGTCGTTCTGCGCTGCCGCAGAATCGCAGCAACTGGGACTGCCACCAATACTGTACATTGGTGCGACCTTCCCAGACATTCAATTCGGAGTCGTTCGCCGTTGCCATTAGCATCACCGCCAGAGTTTTCTGTGGATCAAGTCCGTCGGTTGTGGCTATCGCGCCAGCAGCTACTGACGCTGCCGGCACCCCGGCTCACCCGACCGAGGTTTGTCAAGCTACTGGAGTCCACTGGCGGTCTGCAGGTCGACAGTGTCAATGTCCTTGATCGCGCGCACTATTTAACGCTTTGGAGTCGTTTCGGCGAGTATCGTCGAGCTCTGGTGGATCGCTGGATTTATCGCGACCAAGTGGCCTACGAGTATTGGGGCCACGAAGCGTCGATCCTTCCTATTGCTCATCTGCCATGTGGACTGCGCCGCATGAAACGGTTTCCGCCACTGCGCTGGCAGCAGGCCGCTTATTGGTCAAGATACGACACGTCCGAGGAATCGAAACGGCGCGTCATGAGGCTCATCAAACAACATGGTCCTTTGATGAGTTCCGACTTTGAGTTGTCGCCCAATGATCAGCGTCGTGATGTGCTAGGGTGGGGTTCGTTGTTGCCGAAGGAAGACAAAAGGTCACTGCAGCTGCTGTGGCACGCGGGAAAATTGGCCATTGTGGGCCGGCGAAATTTCCACAAGCAATACGACTTGGCTAGCCGCCATTACCCAAAACCCAAGGCGGCAACGCTAAACCAGTATCTCGACAGTTGGTTGCACCTGGGTTTGAGCGGTTGTGGCATTGCCAGCGAGAAACATCTGCAAAACTACATCACCGGTCCGAATTTGACGGCCCCGGAGCGAGCTGCCGTCCTGGAGCGTGCCCTAAAACGCCGAACGATTGTCCAGGTGCGTGTGGACGGGTTTTCCGAACCGTTTTATGCGCTGCCTGAACATCTGGAAGGACTTGATCGCCTGGCGGAACCAACCGGTTTGACGTTGATCTGTCCGTTCGATTCGCTGCTCTGGCAACGCCTGCGGGCCGAGCAACTCTTGGACTTTCGGTATCGGGTGGAGATCTACGTGCCAGCCAAAAAACGCGAGTTCGGCTATTACGTCTTGCCCATCCTGTACAACGGACAATTCGTCGGGCGACTCGATCCAAAACTACACCGGGAAACAGGCGAGTTGGAAATACGCTCCGTGCACTGGGAGCCGCATTTTCGTCCATCGCGGGCGTTTCGACGTCAGCTAGACGGCAAATTGAATGAGTTGGCAAGCTTCGTGGGTGCCTCTGCAGTACGATGTCCTCCATCATGAGCGGAAGTGATCCGTCGCCGTTTGACGACACCGATTCGCAGTCGGCGACTGCGGCGGCAGGATCCAAGTACCGCAGTGGCTGGCAAGAATACCGATACTTGGTGTGGTGCGCCGCATCATACTCCGGCTGTTTGGCCGCTTTTACCCTGATGGGGCTGTCGTCGGCAGAGGCCTGGATGTTCGTCGCAATCAGTGCGGCTTTGGTATTTGCAACACTGCAACTAGGCGGCGTCTGGGCCGCACTTGGGCCGGGGCCCTATTGGAAGCGATCGCTGGCTGCCTTGGCAGCCGGTGCGCTAGTTGCATTGGGTGGCACTTTTGGCTTGTTGTTAGCGAACTGGCTGAACCCACAGGGAGATTTGTGGTCAGGTGTCTTGATAGGACTGCTTCAGGGACCGTGGATGTGGGTAGTACTTCAGATTCCCTGGCTCGGATTGCGGCTGTTCTTTGGATGGCACATTACGCGTGGTGATGCACCTGAGATCAATAGGTTCGGCATCGCAGACATTCTAGTGTTTACCTCCGTGGCAGGACTGGCCTTGGCTGGTCTGCAGATGTTGCGGTTGGTTGACGGACAACCGGACGTTGATGGCGGCGAGCTCTTTCGGGTCGCCGTTTTTCTGGCCATTCCGTTGGTTGGATTCGAAGTCATGTTTGCACTACCAGCTGTCCTGCTAGTTCTACGATCGACCGACTCGTCCGCGGGATGCGCCCGGTACTTGGCATATCTCGGGATATTGGCGTTTGTTGTCCTGCTGCCGATATTGTCGCTACTAGGCCCAGGGGCATCACCACTATTCGGAGTTGCCATTGCTTACTTCGGCGCTTTCAGTTTCTTTTTCTGTTTGCCGCTAATGTTTAGCAGCGAGCGAGGGTTCAGTTTATGGACCCGACGGCAGACGTTGGATTGGTTGGCCGAGCAGGAAGCGTCGGGCCAGCACACGACGTCCGGTGAGTCGCAGTGGTAGAGTCGTTACATCCGATAGATGCGCGCAGAACTGCAATACTTCTCCCGATCCGCAAGCTCTTCCCGTCATACCAAGTCACCGCTAGGGTCGATGAGCTGGCTGGGAGAATGGGTTCTGACGCTGGAGTGCGTGATGGCAAAGCGGAGCTTTGCAGGTAAGAGAGTTTTGTTAACCGGAGCTAGCAGCGGAATTGGCTGGTATCTGGCTTCGGAATTGGTGCGCGCTGGCGCATTTGTCGTAGTTACCTCCCGACGTTCAGAACGCCTCCAACAATTGCGTTTGGCATTTGGCAACCCCAGGAAACGATTGATCGCCGTACCCGGGGACATCGCCGACCATGAACACCGCTGCGCCTTGGTTGATACGGCTGTGGAACAATTAGGCGGGCTGGACGTAGTGATTAACAACGCAGGCGTGGGTGCCATCGGCAGCTTTGACCAAGCGACCCCCGAACGTTTGCGAACGCTATTTGAAGTCGACTTCTTTGCGGCGACCGAATTGACTCGGTTGGCTCTGCCCTATCTGAAACGCGGCAACGAACCGGCCATTTGCTTGGTCAATTCGGTTCTCGGCCATCGAGCCGTGCCTGGCAAAAGCGAGTACTGCGCGGCCAAATTTGCGCTGCGTGGTTGGGCGGAATCGCTACGGTTGGAGTTGCGACCGGCGGGAGTGGACGTGATTTCGGTCTCTCCTAGCACTACGCGAAGTGAGTTTTTCGAATCGTTGGTAGACACCGTTCGCGGTACGAAGAGTGCGTCAGTCGGTTCGCAGTCGGCTGAATCGGTGGCAAAAAATGTTTTGGGCGCGCTGCGCAAACGAAAACGTGAGCTGATACTGTCGCCGGCTGGCAAAGCATTTGTGTGGTTGAATCGAATCGCTCCGCAGCTGCTCGATCGGCTTCTCTCGCGCTATGCCATCAGCTGATGGAAACACTGGAGTACAAGCTTTAGCCGCTCTTAACGCTGGGGTACAGGCTTTAGCCGCTCTTTCGGCGAGGCTCGAACGGCATAAGCCTGACCGGCAACCGGGAAATCAACGGCTAAAGCCTACGCTCCAGCGGACCAACGGAGGCCGCATCAAAAAAAAAGCACTAGGGCAACGATTCTTTGCGCACCATATCGGCCACTTCGATCGCTTTATTGCCTTTGTAGGCTCCAGGTTTGCCGGTGAACTTACCGACGCCAGCAACCTCGACGTCCAACGGGGCGTGGACATCTTTTTCGGTCGTGACAATATCACCGACTTGCAAGTTGATCAGGTCGACAGCCCGAATCGTTGAGCGGGCCAAATTGACAACTAGCTCTACCTGAGACTCTGCAATCAACGATTGAATTTGGGTTTGCGTCGAGTCGTTACTCTTACTGGACGCGTAGCCGATCCAGCTGTTGTTCGTCAGTTTCGAGCCAATGCGTTCGATGGTGTTGAATGGGATGCACAGGTTGATCATGCCGCGGGCTTTGCCCATCATGATTTCAAAACTGACCAAGACGACGACTTCGTTGGGCGGCACAATCTGCACCAACTGCGGATTGCTTTCCACACGTTCCAGCTCGAAATCCAATTCAATCGTATTTCCCCAAGCCGTTGCCAGTTCTCGCAAGAACGCGTTGGTCGTACGGCTGGTGAGCCGCAATTCGATTTCGCTGAGCGGCCGCTTGAGTGTGGAATCGGACGTCGGGGATCCACCCAACATCCGGTCAATGATCGGGTACAGGATCGACGGGCTGATGTCGAGAATCCAGTTTCCCTCCAAGGGTTTGGGACGCAACAGATTGAAGCAGGTGGGGATTTCCAAACTGTAAACGAATTCGCTATACGTCAGCTGGTCGACGCTGATGAGTTTGGATTCCACGATCGTCCGCAACAGGGCCGACAGCGAAGCGCCAAAGTTGCGTGCAAACCCTTCGTGCAACGACTGCAAGGCTCGCATCTGCTCCTTGCCGACCCGTTCTGGCCGTTTGAAGTCGTACGCGACGACGCGCTGCCGTACCGCAGGCTTGTTCGCAGACTTGGCTCCACCACCAGCAGCATTCCCACTCGCCGGCTTACTCTCTGCCTTGGCTGCCGGCTCCGGCTTGGGTTTGGATTCACCGGAGTCCATGCTACGCAACAGTTCTTCGACTTCGTTGCGACTGAGCGAATCATCTGACATGGTTGCCTTCCCTGGCAAAACAAAGAC
>JANQOL010000476.1 GCA_028289675.1 Pirellulaceae bacterium | reverse complement strand
GTGTCGTTTCCGTCGTCGTCTGGCCACGCTTCGACGCCCAGCACCCCAACGCTCCCCGCCCGAATCGCCGTATTCTGCGGTTGGTGTGTGAGTGGCTGGATCGGCGACGTTTGATCACGACGGAGTTGTATGTGATTCCACCAACCTATCGTCCCATCGCGATTTCGGTCGGTGTCCAGGTCAAACCCGGTTATGGCATTGATGCGGTGCGCAGCTGGGTCGAACTGGTCATTCGGCAATACCTGGCCCCGGTCGCACCCTACGGACCTGACGGACAAGGTTGGCCATTGGGTCGGCGCGTGCATGGCCCGGAACTGCAGGCCGCAGCCTTGCAAGTTGAAGGTGTTGAATTTCTGCACGGTCTAGAGGTCGCTGGCTGGCACGATGAGCAATGGCATCTTGGCACCGTGCAACTAGAACGCGATGAAGTCCCCGAGGTCATGGAAATCACGGTTGTCGAGGGACCGCCCGAACCGGTGACGCAGCCGCTGCAACCACCCGAATCCACCCAAACTCCGGTGCCCATACCTGTTCTGCGAGAGGAGTGCTGAAGTTGGCTGCCGAGCGTCCATTTCATCTGCTGCATACGGCCGACCAGTGGCAGCGCTGCGCGCATCAGGCTACCGCCTTGACCGAGGGCGTCGTGGAGTTGGCTCGGGTGGCTGAAGCGGATGATCTTGATGCCTACCCAAATGGTCCTCCAGCCGCCGGGCTGTGTTTTGATCCATGGTGTCGATTGTTGCGTTCGGAACCGGAGACGGGACAAGTGCTGCGGCAACGCTGGACCCCAGAGACGCGCCGACAGCCTGATGCGGCAACGCCACTGTTCCAGCAAAGTACCGTCAGCTCGCTGGGTGATTTTTCGATTCGCACCGTCCCGCCTCCGCTCTACACGCCCAGGGGCCTGTCTGTCGATGACCAGGGATATCTAACGATCGTGCAAGCCGATGGCAAAGACACCCTGGTGGTGAACCTCATAGAACATCGCGTCGTTCGCCGGTTGCACTGGAACGCCGAAGCGCCCAACCGCGTTCCGGCCGATTGTGCTTCGGCGGGCGACAACACGATTTTGTTGCTCAGCGAAGCTCCCTTTTTGCTCCAGATGCAAGGGCTGCGTGGTCCTTGGAATCTGGACATCCGCGACAACAAGCAACGGCAACTGAATCTGGCCGACTTGGGCAAGCCCTCCCGCGTTACCATGAACGCGCAAGGCCACGTCGCGGTTCTGTTCGATCGTGGTGACCCGCGTGCGGCGGTATTGCCGCTTTGGCTCGACGCGGCACGTCGCCTGGTGGCAGACACGGACGAATTGTTCGTGGTTCCGTTTGCCAGTGATCTCGTGTTGGCTGACACCATCGACGGTCGGCAAGAATTGGTCGTCAGTCGGAGACCAGGCGAGGATCTTCTAAGGTACTCAGTGGCTTCAGCAAGACGCGAGGCCCTGCCCAAACTAAAGGGGCGTCGCTTCGACGGCCGCGCAATCGCGCGCGCCCCAGATGGCCGAATCGCCTTTTGGACATCAAACGGTCCTAGGTTGGCGGTTCCGGCCCGTCCAAAGTACGCGCGGCAAGGAAGGGTTACGTCATTCCAACTGGATTCCAAACGCTTTCAAAACAAGTGGGGCAGGTTGTTTTTGGACGCTTGTTTGCCAGCCAATACCGGTGTTCAAGTCGCCTGTTGGACGGCGGACGAACTGCCGGAGGGTGACAAGCTGCCTTGGACGCCACCGAAGCAGTCTGAGTTGCTAACGATCCATCGGCCCGATCTCACGCCGCCACTGCCGCTTGCCGACAGTGTTCCCATGGTGGATGACGCAGGCTGGCAGAAAGTTCATCGTCGGGAGAACGGTCGAGAACTGGCTTGGCTACCGTCGGCGGTCCCGGGCGGATTCGAAACCTACGAATGCCCGACTCGTTGCGCTCCAGGGCGCTACTTGTGGATCGCAATTCTGCTGACTGGTAACGGATTGCAAACACCGCGAGTTGGCAGCTTGCGGGTTGAACGTCAAGCTCACGAGTTGCTTGAGCGATTGCCTGGTTTTTTCGCCGCGAACGCGGACACCGAGAACTTCTTGGGCAACTATTTGGC
>JANQOL010000603.1 GCA_028289675.1 Pirellulaceae bacterium | reverse complement strand
GCATCATAGCGCAGGTGTTCAAAGCTGGACTTCAACGTGTCGACCAACTGCGGGTCGGCGACACGTGTCACCAGTACTTCCGTCTGCCCACTGTCCAGCAACTCCCTGGCGATGCGCGTGATGTCTTCCGCCGACTTGCCGCTTCCAAAGATCACCTCTCCCAAACCGCAGCGGCGCTGCCGATCCACATCGGGCTGATGAGTCCGGCCCGGTCGGTGGTCCAGGCGCAGCAGCCGCTCGGCGAGCTCTGTCCAAGACAACTGGCCTGATTTGGCGGCGTCCAGCCAAGCGTCCACGTCTGCAACTTGAAGGTTCATGATTTGGTGTGCCTGTTTATCTTGATTCGTTCGACTTGCTTTGTTCGGTGGGACTGTTCAGCGCACCATGGTTGTCAATCCGCTTCACCGCAGTGACAATTTGGCGACGCGCGGAGATCGCTGCTGACCGTGGGCGCAGTTTGCCTTTCGGTGTCAGCAGCCAACCGCTCGCGATCCTTTATTTTGACCCGATCGGAAAGTTTGAGCTATGACTGTTTGTGTACTTGCCTACTCCGGTGGCCTCGACACCTCCTGCATGCTGGCTTGGCTGATCGACCGCGGCTACGAAGTTCATGCGGTGTACGTCGATTTGGGTCAACCCGGTGAAGACCGCGAAGAAATGGAGAACAAGGCAACGCAGATTGGCGCCAAGAGCGTGCGCATGATTGACGCTCGTGAGGAGTTGTGCCGCGATTTTGCGTTCCCCTGCCTAATGTGGCAAGCCAAATACGAGGGGCCCTACCTGCTGGGTACCAGTATCGCCCGCCCCTTGATCTCCAAGAAAATTCTCGAGGTTGCCGCCGAGGTAGGTGCTGAAGTCTACGTACACGGAGCCACCGGCAAGGGCAACGACCAGTGCCGGTTTCAATTGGCCGCCGAAGCGCTGCGCCCGGACATCCAAGTCTACGCACCTTGGCGAACGGCAGAGTGGCGCGAGTCGTTTCCCGGTCGCTCGGAAATGCTCAGCTTTTGCGCTGCCAAGGGAATTCCCGTCAAGGCGACGACACAGAAGCCGTACAGCTCCGACGAAAACGTGCTGCACGTTAGCTACGAGGCGGGCGAGTTAGAAAGACTGGACGTCTGCGGAGTGGATCTCGTCGATTTCGGCATGACCTGCAGCCCGGAACAGGCTCCTGATCAGGCCGAAGAAGTTTCGATCACCTTTGAACGCGGCCACCCCATTGCCGTCAACGGAAAAGCTTGCTCGGCGATCGAAGTCGTGGACCAACTGAATCAAATTGGTGGACGCCACGGCATTGGCCGCATTGACATCATCGAGAATCGATTTGTCGGCATGAAGAGCAGGGGAGTCTACGAGGCGCCGGGCATGACGTTGCTATACGAGGCCGCCGCACACATCGAACAGCTGACACTGGATCGTGACTTGACGCACTTGCGAGATTCGCTGTCGCCACTAGTCGCTGAAATGGTCTACTACGGCTACTGGTACTCGGCCAAACTGGCCGCACTGATGGCCTTCATTCGGCATTCGCACCAGGTCGTCAGTGGGCAAGTGAAACTGCGGCTTTACAAGGGCAACATGACCGTCATGGAACGCTCGAGCCCCAACAGCTTGTACGACGAGGGTATCGCGACCATGGAGTCCGGCGGCACGTACAATCAAGACGACGCCGAAGGATTTATCCGGATCCAGGGTCTGCCATACCGCGTCCAGGGCCTGCTGCGAAAGTTTGACGGAGAATAGGTGTCAGGCAGTCGAGTGCGCGAAGCAGCAAACGGATGGCAAAGCTCATTCAGCCCGCGCTACTTCAACTGATAGTCGTCCGCGTCCACGGGCTCTCCACCTCGAGGCGTAATGATCGAATCCAACAGAATTGGGTCCAGGTCATCGGCCAGCCAAGCGGGACTGCCATCAGCAAACACGGCCGTCGCCCCACCTTGATGATTTCCGCCGATGCTGCCCGGATTTCCCGTACCGATTCGCCGACTCATCTTGGCGAAGTCAACGTCTACCGGTTCCGTCCACACGTTCAGGTTGTTTTGTGATTCTACTACCAGCAGCGTGTTGGCCGTCCCGTCAACGACGTCTTTGGGACCGAGCGGTCCCGAACTTGGAAACAAAGTCCCTTTGCCGGTCACCAGCGCGTAGTTGTTTTCGGAACCGGAGCGAGTGTTGGCTGCCGGGCTGATGAACACTTCAGGGCACCGGGCCATCAAGGTCGAGTTCTCGGTGGAATCCCAGGGTTTGGTGAAATCGTACAAAGCGTACAAGTTCGAATAGCCCAACTCATTCAAAATCAGCACCCGCCAGCTGTGCATGGGACGACCTTTGTCGTCGTAAACAACCGGCGGCGGATAGCTCCCATGCTCGGCCGCGTAGTTGTTCAAAGCGTCTGCGATCCGCTGCAGATTATTCATGCAAGCCACCTTGTCGCGACGCTCCTTCAGTCCAATCAAAGTCGGCCATAGGAGATACGCGCCAACGGCAGTGACGATGGCTATGCCGGCCACCACGCCCAAGCCCATCAGAATGTACGCCACAAAGCGCATCTCGGGTCGATTGGCTTCGACGGCGACGTAACTCCCATCAATGGGCTGCGCCGTCTCGGGCTTTTCAGGCGGCTCGCCGGGGATGGTGATTAGCTTGCCACAGGTGGCACAAGGACCTTGCTGACCGGCGTACGAATCGTCGATGAGTGTCTTTTTGTAACAGTATGGACAAGTAAAATAGAAAGCCATCGTCCAAGTTCTCGCGCCAGAGAATGCCACCGGTTGGCAACGTGCCATGCGGCCAACACTCATCCATCTATCTTAGTGTGAGCCATCGGTGCGTGTAGCACGGTTTCACGACGATGGCCCGGAACAGCGAAGCTTCTAATGGTGGTCGAACACATTTCGCCCCACGGGGCCGCGTAAAGTAACCAGTTTACGATGCGCAGGCCATGCTGCATGCAATTCTCACTAGGCTCGGTTTGACAACTGAATCTTTGGCACTTGTATTCGTGAGCCGCTAGGCGCTCGCCGTGGATTTGCCTCAAATGCACGGTCCAGATGGCGAGGA
>JANQOL010000470.1 GCA_028289675.1 Pirellulaceae bacterium | reverse complement strand
TGTTGCCCAACGCGGAGTGCCGTCGCTGTCGAGATAAATCATGGAAATTTGAACGTGTACTGACCTTGGGACCTTACCGTGGGACGTTGCGCGAGGTCGTGATCGCGATGAAGCGACCCTCGCAGGAGCTCTTGCGACGAGCGATGGCCCAGCTGTTGTGGGAGGAATTCGGCCCAGTCGTGGGCGGTGAGGCGAGTGGGGGCCGGCCGCTGATTGTGCCCGTGCCCAATTATTGGATGCATCCATTGGGAGGGGCAGCCGACGCGGCGGGCTCGCTGGCGGGACACTTGGGGCATTACAGTGGTTGGGACGTTAGTACCCGACTAGTTCGCAGAATCCGCAGAACCGCCAAGCAAGGAATGTTGTCGTGGAGCGAAAGAACCAGAAATGTACGTGGGGCATTCCAGTTTCAAGCCACCTCTGAGCTAAGCGGGAGGCATGTTATTCTGGTCGACGACGTGTTGACCAGTGGAGCCACGGCGGCTGAGTTAGCTGCAGGGCTCCGGCGCGCGAGTGCGGCCAACGTGTGGGTGGTTGTCGCGGCTCGCGGCACCGGCGCCAAAGAGGTGGCTGCCCAGGGCAGGCCGGTTGCCCAGTAGGACGCGGCTCACTTCGCTGTTGACGCTTCTTCCATCGGCAACATCATCGATTCTTCGTATCCAATCTCGAACGCCTGAAACACTATGGATTCAGAAGCGCAGAACCAGGACAAACCCACTGGCACGACGTCGTGGCAACGGGCTGTGTGGCGTGGCTGCAGCATCATTGCGCCGCCGTTGGTGACGTTGCTACTGCTACTCTGGCTGGCCAGTGGGATCGAGCAGTACGTGCTGCAACCATTAGAGACTGCGGCGCGGACATGCATTGTGTGGGCGACCGCGGATATCTTGGACGCTCCGCCCCCAGGTGCGAAACTGGTCGATGAGAACGACCCCGAAAAGGGCTTTGTGCATGAAGGCGTGACCTATGTGCATCCGCCCATCGGCCGCAATTTCTTACCCGGACACATCGTTGGCAAGGTTGATGCCAACTTGGACAAGCTCCCCGCCAGTATGCAATCGCCGCTATCGGCGACCAACTACTACCAAGCGTATGTCAAATGGCGGTACATGCCGCGCTGGTTTACCATTCCACTGCTGCTGTTGGTCTTGCTGAGTGTGCTGTTCTTCGTCGGCCGTTTCTTGGCGGCGGGCGTCGGCAGATTCTTTGTGACCGGCTTTGAGCGGCTGATCAACCAGTTGCCGGTAGTGAGAAATCTCTATTCGTCGGTCAAGCAAGTCACAGATTTTGTGCTGAGCGAGCGCGAAATCGAATTTACGCGTGTGGTGGCCATTGAGTATCCGCGAGTTGGGATTTGGTCGCTGGGATTTGTCACCAGTGAGAGTTTGCCACCGCTGAAGTCCGTGCTGAACGAAGAAATGGTGAGCATCTTCATTCCCACCTCACCCATGCCTATGACGGGCTTTACCATCAACGTTCGCAAGCGTGAGGTGATCGATATGGATTTGACCATCGACCAAGCGGTGCAATTCATCGTCAGCTGTGGTGTGGTGTGTCCACCGCCAATGCAACCCAAGGTCGTAGCCGCGTCACCACCGCGCATTGACACGACCTAGAGTATCTGGCAGTTTTCGTGCAGGCCGGCGCTCGCGTGACTCGCACTAGTTGCGCCTAAGCTTAGCGCTCAAAGATCTGCTGGAGTCCAGGCTTCAGCCGCTCATGAGCTCCACCGGCATTGGCTGCTGGTGAAGCTTTTACTCCAACCGACCTAAATACGCAGCGGAGCTTGCAGCGAGCGAACCTACGCTATCGTCGCGATCCCACGCGAGCCAAGCGGTCGTTGGACTTCTTCTTGGCCGGAAACAACCGCCGCTTCTTCTTGGGTGGCTCGTCGTCCACAACATTGGTGTTTTCCTCTTCCGCGGGAGCCGATTTCGTAGCTTCTTCGAACGAGTCGCGTTCCAGCAGTAGATTGATGTTCAATTCAATCGCTGTCAGTTGTGGCCCTTCGTCGGCGGTCACAAACGTGAAGGCAATACCCTCGCGGCCCATGCGCCCGGTGCGGCCAACACGATGCACATAGTCGTCGCAATCGAGTGGAATGTCGTAGTTAATGATGTGTGAGACCGTCGAGACGTCGATGCCTCGTCCAACGACGTCCGTAGCGACCAGCACATCGAGCTTGCCGGAGCGCAGATCCGCGAACACACGATCCCGGTCGCGCTGATTCATGTCTCCATGAATGCAGGCTAAACGCAGTTTGGCCAACTGAGGAATCTGTCGCAGTTCGCGATCGAGCGACATTTTCAGCCGGTCGGTGCCGCGTTTGGTACGGCAAAAGATAATTGCCTGACGAGGTTGCTCGCGCTTCAACAACTTGATCAACGTCGGAAACTTGTCCGGCTGTTTGACACTAAAATATCGTTGCTCAATGGTTTCCACAGCCACCTGCGTGCTTGAGCAATTGATGTGGACGGGGTCTTCTAGATAGCGTTTGGTCAAACGCTGAATCTCCGGTGGCAGAGTCGCGCTCAGCAGCATGGTCTGGCGGTCTTTGGGGCAGGCGCGGAGAATCTTTTCGATGGCTGGGCGAAATCCGATATCCAACATGCGGTCCGCTTCGTCCAGGACCACACACCACAGCCGCGACGTCTTGAACGTTCGGCGTTGGATGTGATCGTAGACGCGTCCAGGCGTTCCTACGACCACCTGCGTCCCCTCTTGAAGCTGGCGGATCTGGCGACGCATGTGCTTGCCTCCGGCCAGGACACAGCACGCCGTCTTGCAGCCGTAGGCGAGTCGGCATACTTCTTGGTAGACCTGTTCAGCCAGTTCGCGGGTCGGTACCAGGATTAGAGCCTGAGGTGTGGGGCACTGTCGCAGCGGATCGAGCAATTCAAGAATCGGAATGAAAAACGCAGCGGTCTTGCCGGTTCCCGTTCTTGCCTGGCCAATAATGTCGTTACCGTCGAGAGCGGCTGGGATGACTTGAGCTTGGATCGGCGACGGCGTTTCATAGCCCAGCTTACGTAGGGCCGCCAGCATTACTGGCGACAGGTCCAGTTGGTCAAAGCGGGAAATGTCAGTTGGATTCTCCACCGCAGACGAATCTGGATCGCCAGATTCGAGAGTTGGGTTGGGTTGCATGAATACACTTAAATAGAAAACGAAAAGTTGCTTGTCATGGACATTGCGCTTCTCGTACTTGACATGCTGGCCCGACACGCTGAAAAGGTCCGCTGGTGATCAGCACCGCCAAACGACCTTACCGGCGTTTCGGGCCCGCGATACAACTTGAAAAAAGAGCACGAGAGCCAGGCTGGATTTGTTTCCAGCATTTCGGCAACGGGAACCCGTTCCACGAAGTGGGCCATGGGAACCGCCGCCAGAGCGTCTGAATACGCGAGCGACGCTGGAGTAGATACTAGCTGGATGGGTGCCCCAGTGTCACTACCTCTTATGGCCCGCGGTGCCAGATCCGAATTTTTTTCGCTAGAATTCCCGCCTAAAGCTTCACAACAACCATCCCAGCATGGCCGAGACGGGCCGGCGCGTGTCGAGCACGGGTGCGAGCTGACAAAGCGATTGGTTTGTATCCATCATGAAACTGGTGAGTGAAACGCCCTCGATCAGTCATCGAAAACGAGTAGACCCTTGGGGTCCATTGAGGCTTGTGCTGAAGGTAATGCCATGTCCACGGACGAGGCCGAAGACGAAAATTGGATAGTGGCCCTCTTGCACTGGTTGAGTCAGCCGGGTGATGCGCCGCTGTCGGACAAGTTTCAGGCAGCACTTCGCGCGGCTGACGCCCTGGAGTTGGAGTCGTTCGTCGGAGTGTTTTCGGCCCAGGCTGACAGCGCTTCACCTGGCGGCCGGCGCGCTCTGGTCGTCATGCAACTGGTGGCAGCTCGCGTTGCGGCCTTGTACCGGGAGACTCAAGTAGATGCGGCTGATCCCCTCGTATCGCCGCACGCGGTGGCGCAGCTGTATTTGACACTAGCGTCTACCTCCCCGCCTGCCGCCGCACACGCATTGCAGATCTTGGCGGTGCAAGGGGACGAAGAATCGTTGGACATGCTGACGGAGTTGTTGTCAGATTCGCCACCGGCGGATTGGCAGTCGACAGGGGTGGCATTGAACGCCTTGTGGCACGCCCGCCCAGAGGTGCTGGAGAGCTTCTTTGAAAAGCTCGGGGATGGTTTCGTGCAACCGGGAACCATGGCCGTGCTGTTGGATCTAGCCAATTTCGCCGTGCGTTCGAAGCGGCTGGCCACTCACCCTTGGAGCGCGCGACATGCGAGCCTAGCGGGCTTGTTAGGCAACGTCGTGCATCGTCTGAGCGAACTGGAGCGGGCGCCCAGCAAATTTGGCAATTCGGTGGAAGAAGTTCATGCGGCTCTTGGCGAAAGCCTGGCCTTGACGGTCTCGCTGTGCGATGCACTGGGGTGGATCGGTCAACCGGAAGCGGGTGAAGAATTGAGAAAAGTGCTTGGCTTGTCGCATCGCCGCGTGCAAACAGAGGCGGCTGCCGCGCTGGCGCGGCTGGGAGACGAGGCGGGCCGCACGCGCTTGATTGAACTAGCCAGCGACCGAGTGGCGCGGTTGAGGGCCGTGGCCTACGCTGATGAACTTGGGTTTGCGGAAGATATCGACGCCGAGTTGCGGTTTCCTCAAGCGTTGGCCGAATCGGAATTGGCGGCTTGGCTGGCCAGCCCCGAGCAGTTCGGCGTTCCACCCAGCGACATGGAGCTGGTCGATTCTCGGAGTCAGTATTGGCCGAGCTACGAGGAGCCGCGCGATTGTTTCCTGTTCCGTTATGCGTATGCAATGGAAGCTGGCCAGTTCAGCAACATCGGGATTGCAGGACCGTGTGCCCACGCCTTTCAAGCGGATCTAGCCAATTTGCCGGTCGATGATATTTACGCTGCCTTCGCCGGTTGGCACGCCGAGCACGACGAGATCTACGAGTTGCCGCCGAATCAATGGAATGCGGCGCAGCGGCGAGAAGCCGAGCGGCTGGTCGAATTCTTGGAAGAGCAACAGCTGGCGGACGTCGGTGTGGAAGCGCTGACGTTTTTCCTTGGCGAATTGGCCATCGCCGGTCGGGCCACTCAAGCCGGCAAACCGCTGTGCGTGGTCAGTGACGGCTTTGAGACCCTGTGCTATCCAACGCATGCCGGCCCCAGCAGCATGACACTGGACGTTGCGCTATGCATCTTTCGGGGCCGTAAATTGCTGCGGACCTTCAATGCCTAGCTGATTTGCTGAGGCTGCGGTCGATTGGCACGTACTCACAATCGGTCTTTGCAATTGAGGTGGTTCCTGAGACAATTGAATGAGTGTTGGACGTCCTCTGCAGGCAAACAAAGGGACCTCGGTGTCAGCTGCGCCCGGTCTGTAGTAGGCAGGCAGTAACCTCGCTCCAGCGGGCCCGATGGCTACGATTTGAAGGCAACTCGCATGGCTAACCCTGTTCCACCTCCAGTGATTCCGCTACGGCTGAACTGGACGTATGCAACGACCATAGTGCTGGTGCACTTGTTGGGATTCTTGGCGTTTATGCCTTACCTGTGGTCGTGGCTGGGTTTCATTGCCTGCCTGGTGGGTATCCACCTGTTCGGCCAGGGCATTACGATCGGATACCATCGTTTGCTGACGCACCGCAGTTTCAAGACGCCCAAGTGGATTGAGCACACCTTCGCGATTTTGGGTATCTGCTCGATGCAGGACACGCCTGCCCGTTGGGTGTGTGTACACCGGATGCATCATGTGCACTCCGACGAGATTCCTGATCCGCACAGCCCACGCGTCAATTTCTGGTGGTCGCACATGGGCTGGTTGATGTTCGTCAATCGTGAAACTTACAGCGCGGCAGGGTTGGAGAAATTTGCCAAAGATCTTCTTCGAGATCCATTCTACATGCGACTGGAAACCAATCCTTTTTTGCAGTTCGCGTACATCTTGGGGCAGGTGCCGGTGTATTTTGTGCTGGGGTTTGGCGCCAGCTTTTTGTTTTCCAGCGAACTATCCGCCGCCACCCAGTTGGGACTGAGCATGGTCATGTGGGGCGTGATCGTTCGTGTCATCGCCGTGTGGCACATTACTTGGTCCGTCAACTCACTGAGCCACATGTATGGGTACCGCAATTACTCGACCGGTGAAGATAGCCGCAACAACTGGTTTGTCGCGGTGCTGACCGTCGGAGAAGGGTGGCACAACAATCATCACGAGGATCCTTCGGCGGCGACGGTGCAGCATCGCTGGTGGGAGCTGGATATCAGTTATTACGAGATCAAATTGCTGGAACGTTTGGGCTTGGCCAAGGATGTTATCCCTGCGCGTCAGAATCGTCATGGCCCCCGGTCAGGCGGGCGTGATCCAGGTGAGGCAGGCCAAAGGGCCGACTCCAGTGAATCCAACAAGGTCGTCGACGCGGCCTAACCCGGTT
>JANQOL010000546.1 GCA_028289675.1 Pirellulaceae bacterium | reverse complement strand
GGTGCCAACAGCATCACCGGCCAGTGCAATGCGATGGGTTCACGGCTGTGGAGCAATACCACCAACTTGTTCGGCCACTATCGATTCGAAGATCCCGAGCACCGCCGGAAAGTCGCTGAAGCGCTAAGCTTGCCCGTGGAACGCATTCCCAATCAGGGCAGTTGGTCGTACGACCGGATTCTTCAGGGCATCGACGATGGCGAAATCCGCGGTCTGTGGTTTGTGGCTACCAATCCAGCGCACAGCTGGATCAACCGCACCGAAGCCATCGCGCGACTCAAGAAGCTGGACTTTCTCGTCGTCCAGGACATGTACGTTTCGACCGAGACCGCGCAACTGGCGGACCTGGTCCTGCCTGCCGCCGGATGGGGAGAAAAAGACGGCACCTTCATCAACAGCGAACGGCGTTATGGAGTGCACAAACGCGTGCGCGAAGCTCCGGGAGAAGCGTTGGCCGACTTCCAGATCTTCCGAGCCATCGCCCGCTACTGGGGCTTGGATGAGCTATTCACCGAATGGAGCTCGCCACTAGCGGTGTTCCGCATCATGCAGCGTGCCAGCCGTGGACAACCCTGCGACATCACCGGCATTCGGGATTACGAGCACATCGATCTCCAAGGCGGCATCCAATGGCCTTGGACTTCAGACGACGCTCAAAACGCGAATGGTCCCGCCACGCACCGTCGCTTGTTTGCGGACGGCCAGTTCTTTACCGAGGACGGAAAAGCGCGGTTGATCGTGGACAAGGTCGAGCAGATGCCCGAGCCACCGTGCGAACAGTTTCCGTGGCTGTTGTTGTCGGGCCGCGGGTCGGTCAGCCAGTGGCACACACAGACTCGAACGGAAAAGAGTCCCCTGCTCAGAAAACTATATCCCAACCAAGCTTACATCGAGATTCATCCGAAGGACGCCGACGAATTACAGGTGACCACTGGCGATCAGGTGCACGTGCGATCTCGGCGCGGTGCGGTCCATGTCACCGCGATGGTTACACCATCGGTTCGTCCCAAAGAGGCATTCATACCGATGCACTACCGCCAAACGAATCGTCTGACGTTACCCCATTTCGACCCGTACAGTCGCCAGCCCAGTTACAAAGACTGCGCCGTAGCGATCGAGGCGCACCCTCAATAGCCATCCCAAGGATGGAACAAGCCAAATGCCTTTGCCGCCCGCACTTGCCCGTCCGCCCCAGCGTTCATTCGCAGATTAGAGCCATGTCCGATCAAGCATTTACCGAAACTCAAAAACAATACTTGGCTGGTCTGGCGATGGGAGCCGATGTGGCGCGTGCCGCTCGCAGCTTGCCCATTTTAGCCGGCAGCGGCGGTAGCGCGGGAACAACCATTCAAGTCGGCAACCCAGCTGGAGCCGAGGATTCCTCAGCAATACCCGCCGTTCCCGAGCGCATCGCGTATCAGGCTCAACAAGCCACGGAAGCCGCAGGCAAACAACTGTGTAAGGAAGAACAGGCCAAAAGCAAGAAGAACCCACTCGACATGTGGGACGAAATCGCCGTCCGCAGTGCGGCCGGCGAGTTCCCCAAGGGTACCGATGTGTTTCTTACCAAGTTCCACGGTTTGTTCTACGTCGCTCCCGCACAAGATGCTTACATGTGCCGCATGAGAATCCCTGGGGGAGAGCTGTACAGCTACCAATTAGAAGGAGTAGCCCAGCTGGCAGAAGACTCTGCAGGCGGCTACGTCGACATTACCACCCGCGCGAATCTACAGCTTAGAGAGATTCCTGCCGATCGGGCAATGAACATTCTGTACGGGATTCGTGAACTGGGCATCATCAGCTTGGGTGCCGGCGGCGACAACATTCGCAATGTGACGGCCAGCCCGCTGAGCGGCTTGGATCCGCACGAACTGATCGAGACACTTCCGATCGCCAAACGCATGCACCATTACATCTGCCAGCATCGGGAGCTGTACGGGTTGCCGCGCAAGTTCAACATCGCCTTCGATGGCGGCGGCAAAATCAGCTCCTTGGACGACACCAACGACATCGGTTTTCATGCGGTAAAAGTGCCAGCTGAAAACGCCACGGCTGACTTGCCAGAGGGTGTTTACTTTCAACTTACGCTAGGCGGCATTACCGGTCATCGTGACTTCGCGCGCGACACCGGAATCTGCGTGCTACCGGACGAAGTGTTGGATGTTGCCGGAGCCATTGTGCGAGTGTTTGTGCGGCATGGCGACCGCACCAATCGCAAGAAAGCGCGTTTGAAATACGTACTGGACGCATGGGGTTTTGAGAAATTCTTGACCGAGGTCGAACAGGAACTTGGGCATGCACTCCGCCGGGTGAGTACTTCCCAGTGGACGCGCCCCGACGTCGAAGACCGATCGGCGCATGTCGACTTTCATCCCCAGGCGGAGGCAGGTTTGAACTATGTCGGTGTGGTGCTGCCGGTGGGTCGCATGACCAGTGCCCAAGCAGCGGGAGTGGCCGAAATCGCTCGACGTTTTGGTTCGGGCAGAATTCGCCTGACGGTGTGGCAGAATCTGCTGATTCCAGATATTCGAGACGATGACTGCGATTTGGTGCGGGCCGCGTTGACGGACATCGGCTTGGACTATCGAGCCACCGCCTTTCGAGCCGGGTTGGTAGCCTGCACCGGCAAAGCAGGCTGCAAGTTTGCGGCCGCCAGCACCAAGCAGCACGCGCTGCAAATCGCGGAACACCTGGAAAACCGATTCGTCTTGGACGCTCCCATCAATATCCACTTGACCGGCTGCCATCACAGTTGTGCGCAACATTACATCGGAGACATTGGATTGATTGCCACCAACGTCGAAGTCGATGAAGAGATGGTCGAAGGATACGACATCTTCATGGGCGGCGGCTGGGGTGACAGGCAGCAAATCGCGCGTCTGGTGCACAAGGGAGTAGCATTTGATCAAGTTCCTGAACAAGTTGGTCGGATTGTCGAACGATACCTGGCAGTGCGCAACGGAGCTGAGTCCTTTGCTGATTTCGCCCAAAATCTCACCGAACAAGACTTTCAACAGTTCACTGCCACGGAACAGACTGACGCAAGCGCCCAAGCCGGCTCCATGGCTTAGCTAGCAGCAACTTTTCATACGCGTGCAAATAAGCCGACCATACCTTTTGAGAACAAAATCCTGAGATGATGCCATGACCGCGACGTTAGTTCCTGATTCGGCTCCATTCAATGAAGAGCAACGAGCCTGGTTGAACGGTTTCTTAGCTGGATATTTAGGCGTGCAGGAGACAGCCAGCCCGGCACCAGCCGACGGATCTCTCGAACTGTCGCAGAGTGCGGAGGCGGCACCAGAAGAAGATCTGGACGATGCGGCCTGGCACGACGCCAATTTGCCCATTGCGGAGAGGATGCAGTTGGCCGAAGGAAAACCCGTGGCCCACCGGATGATGGCGGCAATGGCGCAGTTGGATTGCGGCGCGTGCGGATATGTTTGCAAGACATATAGCGCGGCCATCGCAGCGGGAGAAGAAGCCAATTTGTCGCTATGCTCTCCCGGCGGCAAAGAAACCAAACAGATGCTCAAGAAGTTGGCGAAAGAAAATGGATCCGACGGACCAGCGACCAGCAATGGGACCTCGGAAACCAGCCCAAGTTCTGAGCAGGCTGAGTCTGCCGGGTACCATCGGCTAAAGCCTTTTCACGCCAAGTTGATCGAGTCGCGGCCACTGAACAAGGAAGGTTCCGCCAAAGACACTCGGCACGTCGCCATCGACCTGAGTGGCTCTGGGATCCAGTACCAGGTTGGCGACGCGCTCGGCGTGTATCCCGAAAACTGTCCTGACTTGGTGCGGACCATCATGGACCGTTTGAATGCGGAGAGCAGCCTATTGGTCAATTCACCACTGGGCGGGCAGAAACCCTTTCAACAGGCGCTGACCGAAGACTGCTGTCTCAAGGAACCGACGGACGAACTGCTGGAAGCGCTGCTGGAGCGAACGACTGACGACACTCAGCGAGAAACGTTACAAACACTGATCAATGATGGAACCCCTGACGGCTTCGACGTCATGGACGCGTTGCAAATAGCGCCGCAGGTCGACCTGTCAGCCACCGAGTTCGCAGACTTGTTGGCGGGGATCTCGCCACGTCTCTATTCAATCGCCAGCAGTCTGAAAGCGGTTTCGGAGCAAGTTCATCTAACGGTGGGCAAGGTCGCCTACGAGCGCGAGGGCAGGTTACGAAAAGGAGCCGCCAGTACCATGTTGGCGGAGCGCATTTCGGTCGGCGGAGGTCTACGCGTTTTTGTGCATGCCAATCCCGGCGGCTTTACCGTACCAGCCGATCCCCGGCTACCCATGATTATGATCGGTCCAGGTACAGGGATCGCTCCCTTTATGTCGTTTCTGCAAGAACGCGAACAAACCGGTGCCACCGGAAGAAACTGGCTATTCTTTGGCGACCAACATCAGGCCTGTGACTTTTTGTACGAAGGCCAACTACGGTCTTGGCATACCGCTGGGCTACTAACGCGCCTAGACACGGCCTTCAGCCGAGACGGTCAGCAGAAGGTCTACGTGCAAGATCGCATGCGCGAGCACGCAGACGAGTTCTGGCGATGGCTGCAGGAAGGTGCCCACATCTACGTTTGTGGCGACGCCTCACGCATGGCCAGCGACGTGGATCGAGCTCTCCACGAGATCATCGAGCAGCAAGGTGACCTGACCAAGGAGCAGGCGCAAGCCACCGTCAAACAACTGGTCAAAGACAAACGCTACGTCCGAGACGTCTATTGAGCCATCAGCCTGTCTCTGCCTCCTGCGAGCTGCATTCCCACAGGGCGTGTGCGGGCTCCTCTGGCACGTCCGATACCAGCCGCGGGTTGAGCCTTGGTCGTGCGGCAAGTAGAGTGACGGCTCGCGATCCGAAACGGCCGGAATCGGAGCCTTCTTTGTCTTGGAGCAAACTAATGAAAACTTCAACTGCCATCCTGACCTTGCTAACCTCGACTGTGTTGACCCATTTTGTGTCTGGTCAAGAACTGCCGAACACGTCCACGGCGACCAAGGAACATCAATGGCTGAAGAAGTTTGTCGGCGAATGGGAGGTCGTCAGTGAAGGCTCGGCCGGTGAGGGACAACCAGTGTTCAAAGGACAAGCCGTGATGAAGTCAACCATGCTGGGTGACCTGTGGGTTGTCAATTCGTCGAACACCAAATTTCCAGGCATGTCGGTCAAATCCATTCAAATGATTGGCTACGACACCGACAAGAAAAAGTATGTCGGTATCTGGGCCGACTCCATGATGAACTACATGTGGCGCTACGAGGGCTCGGTCGACAAGAGCGGCAAAAAGATTGTGTTGGAAGCAGAAGGCCCCAGCATGACCGGGGATGGCAACATGGCCAAGTACCGCGATGCTTTTGAGTTCAAGGACGAGAACACCATTCTGGCGACGTCCGAAGTCCAGGGACCGGACGGCCAATGGAAGTTGATGATGAGCGGTACCGCCACCAGGCGTAAGTAGTTCGCTAGTGCATTTTAAGGTTTGGTTTGGCCGGCTACTGTAGATGCAGTTTTATGTTCGTGGCGTCCGGTAGAACGCTCCTGCACTCATGCTGGAGTGCAGGCTTCAGCCGCTTTCAGTTTGGCCGGTTGGATGCGGGCTTCAGCCGCTTCCAGTATCGAAGGATCTGTTGGACGGCTAAAGCCTGGACTCCAGCAGGTCGACAAAGACAGGTTGAA